>NZ_CP087263.1:4485000-4555000 GCF_020923435.1 Brevibacillus humidisoli
CCGAAGGGGGCCGGGAGAGTAGGACGCTGCCAGGCGGTTTGACCTCTTGTGAGGTTGGACTCTTAGATATTGTCGTACCTTGAAAACTGGATAACGAGTATAGACAAGGAATGCAAGACGTGGCATGTCCCACGACATGACACGAAAAACGTGTGGTTTCGTCTGCTAAAAGCGCCAACGTCCTGTTGGGTCGGCTAGAGACGTCCCGTCCATGGGACTACGCCGACACTAGCACGTCCTGTGCGTCGCAACGCAGACATAATCACATCCGTGTGGTTAAGTTACTAAGGGCACACGGTGGATGCCTTGGCGCTAGGAGCCGAAGAAGGACGCAGCGAACTGCGATAAGCCTCGGGGAGCGGTAAGCACGCTTTGATCCGGGGATCTCCGAATGGGGCAACCCACCATCCGTAATGGGATGGTATCCGTCACTGAATCCATAGGTGGCGAGAAGGCAGACCCGGTGAACTGAAACATCTAAGTAGCCGGAGGAGAAGAAAACAAGAGTGATTCCCCTAGTAGTGGCGAGCGAACGGGGAAGAGCCTAAACCGCAAGGTTATCCTTGCGGGGTTGTGGGGCGTCTCACGTGGAGTTACAAAAGACGCGCGTAGGTGAACCATCTGGAAAGGTGGACCAGAGAGCGTGACAGTCGCGTAACCCAAACGCGCGTCTCTCCGAGACGGACCCCGAGTAGCGCGGGACACGGGAAATCCCGCGTGAATCTGGCAGGACCATCTGCTAAGGCTAAATACTCCCTAGCGACCGATAGTGAACCAGTACCGTGAGGGAAAGGTGAAAAGCACCCCGGGAGGGGAGTGAAACAGAACCTGAAACCGTGTGCTTACAAATAGTCGGAGCACGATCAATGTGTGACGGCGTGCCTTTTGTAGAATGAACCGGCGAGTTACGGTAGCGTGCAAGGTTAAGTCGAAGAGACGGAGCCGCAGCGAAAGCGAGTCTGAACAGGGCGCAAGTACGTTGCCGTAGACCCGAAACCGTGTGATCTAGCCATGTCCAGGGTGAAGGTAGGGTAACACCTACTGGAGGCCCGAACCCACGCACGTTGAAAAGTGCGGGGATGAGGTGTGGCTAGCGGTGAAATTCCAATCGAACTCGGAGATAGCTGGTTCTCCCCGAAATAGCTTTAGGGCTAGCCTCGGATGGGACCCCGCCGAACACGAGCGTAAGCTTGGGTTCGGTGGGTCCAGTGAGAGTCTTGGAGGTAGAGCACTGATTGGGCTAGGGGCCCTCATCGGGTTACCGAACTCAGTCAAACTCCGAATGCCAATGACTTATGTCCGGGAGTCAGACGATGAGTGCTAAGATCCATCGTCAAGAGGGAAACAGCCCAGACCATCAGCTAAGGTCCCCAAGTGTACGTTAAGTGGGAAACGATGTGGAGTTGCCCAGACAACCAGGATGTTGGCTTAGAAGCAGCCACCATTTAAAGAGTGCGTAATAGCTCACTGGTCGAGTGACTCTGCGCGGAAAATGTAACGGGGCTAAACGTACCACCGAAGCTATGGCAGTCCGTACGGACTGGGTAGGGGAGCGTTCCAAGCAGCGGTGAAGCCGTACCGGAAGGAGCGGTGGAGCGCTTGGAAGTGAGAATGCCGGTGTAAGTAGCGAAAAGACAAGTGAGAATCTTGTCCACCGAAAGCCTAAGGGTTCCTGGGGAAGGCTCGTCCTCCCAGGGTTAGTCGGGACCTAAGCTGAGGCCGAAAGGCGTAGGCGATGGACAACAGGTTGATATTCCTGTACCACCTTTGTTCCGTTTGAGCGAGGGCGTGACGCAGGAGGATAGGGTGAGCGGCCTACTGGATGGCCGTCCAAGCAGCAAGTGTGGTATGCAGGCAAATCCGCATACCATCCAGCACAAGCTGTGATGGCGAGGGAAATACAAGTACCGAAGTCCCTGATTTCACACTGCCAAGAAAAGCGTCTAGTGAGGAACAAGGTGCCCGTACCGCAAACCGACACAGGTAGGCGAGGAGAGAATCCTAAGGTGCGCGGGATAACTCTTGCTAAGGAACTCGGCAAAATGGCCCCGTAACTTCGGGAGAAGGGGCGCCCCGGTAGGGTGAGGGTCCCCGCCTGACACGAGCGTAAGCTTGTGTCAGGTGGGCTGAGCCCGAGGGGGCCGCAGTGAAAAGGCCCAAGCGACTGTTTAGCAAAAACACAGGTCTCTGCGAAGCCGCAAGGCGAAGTATAGGGGCTGACGCCTGCCCGGTGCTGGAAGGTTAAGGGGATGAGTTAGCTTCTGGGCCCCGCCGAACGCGAGCGTAAGCTTGTGTTCGGTGGGTAGAAGCGAAGCTTTGAACCGAAGCCCCAGTAAACGGCGGCCGTAACTATAACGGTCCTAAGGTAGCGAAATTCCTTGTCGGGTAAGTTCCGACCCGCACGAAAGGCGTAACGACTTGGGCGCTGTCTCGGCAAGAGACCCGGTGAAATCATAATACCTGTGAAGATGCAGGTTACCCGCGACAAGACGGAAAGACCCCATGGAGCTTTACTGTAGCCTGGTATTGGAACTTTGTGCATCATGTACAGCATAGGTGGGAGCCTGAGAATCCGGTGCGCCAGCATCGGGGGAGGCGCCGTTGGGATACCACCCTTGATGTACGGAGTTTCTAACTCGGCACCCTGATCGGGTGCGAGGACCATGCCAGGTGGGCAGTTTGACTGGGGCGGTCGCCTCCCAAAAGGTAACGGAGGCGCCCAAAGGTTCCCTCAGAATGGTTGGAAATCATTCGTAGAGTGTAAAGGCACAAGGGAGCTTGACTGCGAGACCTACAAGTCGAGCAGGGACGAAAGTCGGGCTTAGTGATCCGGTGGTTCCGCATGGAAGGGCCATCGCTCAACGGATAAAAGCTACCCTGGGGATAACAGGCTTATCTCCCCCAAGAGTCCACATCGACGGGGAGGTTTGGCACCTCGATGTCGGCTCATCGCATCCTGGGGCTGTAGTAGGTCCCAAGGGTTGGGCTGTTCGCCCATTAAAGCGGTACGCGAGCTGGGTTCAGAACGTCGTGAGACAGTTCGGTCCCTATCTGTCGCGGGCGCAGGAAGTTTGAGGAGAGCTGTCCTTAGTACGAGAGGACCGGGATGGACGCACCGCTGGTGCACCAGTTGTCACGCCAGTGGCACAGCTGGGTAGCTATGTGCGGACGGGATAAGCGCTGAAAGCATCTAAGCGTGAAGCCCCCTCCAAGATGAGACTTCCCACAGCGCAAGCTGGTAAGACCCCTCAGAGACGATGAGGTTGATAGGTTCGGTGTGGAAGCGCGGCAACGCGTGGAGCTGACGAATACTAATCGGTCGAGGACTTATCCACACTCTCTTTTCCTTGTTCTATACTTCTGTTATCCGGTTTTGAAGGTGTGACCTACTATACACCAAATCGATAAGCAAAGCAGGAATGTTCTCAACTTGTGCACAGAGCCCGGGTTGGGTTTTTTTGTTTTTCTCATCGGCAAACTTCACAGGGATGATGATAAATACTTGGGAAAAGTATACAATAAACACATAAAGAAGATAACAGAAGAACGTATCTGCCGCACGAAGATCCGCATACCAAGAAAGACAATCACACTGGTCCGTATCGTCGTCCAGTAAAGATAGGTTTGTGAAGGAGAGCACTGGGATGAAAAAGATTTTGATCTTTTCCGCTTCCATTGGTAACGGTCACAATCAGGCGGCAAAGGCCATGCAGGAGAGTTTAGCTGGAAAAGGGTATTCCTCCATGATTATCGATACGTTGGAGTACATCAGTCCAACCTTTCATAAAATTTTGCTGGAAAGCTACACAAACCTGCTCAAGCTTTCTCCGAAAACGTGGGGAAGAATCTACCACAACTCAGAAAAGACACGATTTTTCGATATGAATGTGTTTGTCAACAAACTATTGGCCAACAAGCTGAAAAAGTTGATCAACAGTGTAGAACCGGATGCTTTTGTCGCAACGCATCCGTTTGCCAGCTGTATGCTGTCCGTGCTGAAAGGTCGAAATGAATGGATGATGCCGATCTATACGGTTATTACCGACTACACCATTCATCCCTCTTGGATCAACCATCATATCAACTACTACTTCATAGCGCATGAGCAGTTATTTTATCTGGTAGACATTTACCGGAAGGACTATCAAAAATTTAAACCGTTTGGCATTCCGATCATGAAAAAGTTCAGGGAACCTGTCAATGAGGAGGAGGTCTACAAGAAGTTTTCGATCTCTCCCGACCGAAAAACGTTGATTCTGTCCGGGGGTGGACTCGGCCTTGGCCCGATGGAGCAGGTGCTGCAGGGTTTGGAACAGATTGAACATCCCTTGCAGACACTGGTGTTGACCGGGTTAAACGAGAAACTGTATGCGAAGGTTTCGGGTCGTACCTATCGACACAAGGTGATTCCTCTGACCTATATCGACAACTTTCACGAATGTCTCCACGTAGCCGACCTGATTGTCACCAAATCAGGTGGCCTCACGACAGCCGAAGTGCTAAGCAAACAAGTCCCCATGATTGTATACAATCCGCTGCCGGGACAGGAAGAGCGCAACAGTCATTTCCTGCTGAACAACGGGTGTGCGGTTCATGCTCAGGTGACAGAGCAGCTCATCTATTTTATTGAGGAATTGCTCCATGACCCGACGAAAGCAGACTACATGAGGAGGATGGCGCAGCTTGTAGCCAAACCGGATGCGGCAGAGCACATCTGTCAGTTTATCATGGCGGATCTGGAGGCAACTGCAAGGCAACCAGACTTTACCCAGAGGTGAGAAAACTTGTCCAAGACATATACGATACTGTTTGACATGGATGGTACACTGCTGCAGACGGAAAAGTTGGCTGTTGCAGGATTTACGTGCACATTTGAGGAACTGAGACAGAGAGGGTTGTGGGACGGCCCGATGCCCGATGAGGAGCAGCTGACAAACGTGCTGGGATTGACGTTGGAGCAGGTATGGGGAACTCTCCTGCCGGGGGAGGACGAAAGCACGAAACAGCTGGCAGATCGTCTTATGCTCTCCCACGAGCAGCGGCTCCTAAAAGAAGGGGTCACGGATCTATACCCGGGCGTTCGGGAACTGCTGGCAGAACTGCACGCCCAAGGAGTTGCCTTGTTTGTCGCCAGCAATGGGTTGGAAGCGTATATAGACAGTATCTGTGAACACTTTGCGATCAAATCCTACTTTACAGATCTATACTCAGCTGGACGCTTCCAGACCAAATCCAAAACCCAGTTGGTGGAAAAACTGCTTCACGATTATCCGGTCAAACAGGCCGTTATGGTGGGGGATCGCCAATCAGACGTGCAAGCAGGAAAGGCAAACGGCCTTTTTACTATTGCTTGCGACTTTGGCTTTGCCAAGCCGGGAGAATTGGACGAAGCGGATGTGATCATCCATCAGTTTAGCGAATTGACGGCACACCTTCCTTTTTCTTTGACCAATAAAACGTGAGTCTGCCACTCCTTCAGGGGTGGTTTTTTGGTTTTAAGATTGATCTTTTCGAACACAATAGTGAATGGGATGGCTCTTGCCAAAAACGAAAAAACGACTTATAATGAAAGTCAAATATAGTCAAAGTCAGGATTTGCTCTTGTGGCGGTCCATCAATCGTACAGACGTAGAGACCAACAGATCTTGCAGCAGATCTTCATAGGTTGAGTAAGAGGAGGAGGCGCTTTGCGTAACATTTCGGACATCATCGAACAGCATCTCAAGCGTATTCTGCAGGAAAGCCCTAACGGCCTGGTAGAGATCCAGCGCAGTGAGCTTGCTGATATGTTTCAATGTGTGCCTTCACAAATCAATTATGTTATAAATACGCGCTTTACGATTGAGAAAGGATATGTTGTGGAAAGCAAAAGGGGTGGAGGCGGATATATCCGGATCCGAAAAGCGCAAATCACCAGCAAATCCAGGCTGCAAGAACTGCTGACCGAAGAGCTGATCGGAAGCAGCATCACACAAGGTGCGGCGTACGCGATTATCGATCGACTTCACGAAGAAGGGATCATCAACTCCCGAGAGGCTGCCTTGATGAAAACGGCAACGTCGCGAACCGTACTCAATCTGGAGACTCCACTTCGGGACCGTCTGCGGGCCAACCTGTTGAAACACATGATTGCCTCGATTTTGATCCGCTAGGAGGGAGGGCCGACATGAACTGTGAAGAATGCGGAAAACGACCGGCTACACTTCACCTGACGAAGATCGTCAATGGAGAAAAAACGGAATATCATATATGTGAGCACTGTGCCCAGGAAAAGGGGGACGTGATCTCCGGGTTTGACAACTTCAGTATCCATAACATTTTGTCTGGGCTGCTCAACTTTGATCCGATGGCGAAGAACAGCGTGGGCGGTTCGTCCAACAGCCAAACAGCGACGCAAAAAACACTGCGCTGCGAAACCTGTGGCCTCACTTACGCCCAATTCAGCAAAAGTGGTCGCTTCGGCTGCAGTGACTGCTATCGCTACTTCGGCGATCGGCTCGATCCGCTGTTCAGACGAATACATGGAAACACCAACCATATCGGAAAAGTCCCCGAGAGAACAGGCGGACAGTTGAAGATACGCAAAGAGTTGGAACAACTGAAAACGGCATTGCAGCAGTACATCAAGACGGAAGAGTTTGAAAAGGCGGCGGAAATCCGCGATCGCATTCGAGCTTTGGAGAAAAAGATGGATCAAGCGTAAGTGGAGGAGGTGAGAGGGCACCATGTCTGTGCAACAATTTATGCAGAATCCGTGGAGCAACTGGATGAAGGGAGAGGGACCCGATGCGGACATCGTCATCAGTACCCGCATCCGTATCGCCCGCAACCTTCGTCATCAGCCATTTCCGCTGCTGGCTACCGACTCACAGGCAGAAGAGGTGGTTCATCAGGTAGCCAACGCCAGCCGATCAAAGGCGATGAGCAAAGCAGGGCCGTTTGAACTGATCATGATGGATAAACTGCAGCCGTTGGAGAAGCGAGTCCTGGTGGAGAAGCATTTGATTAGCCCCAATCTTGCCGAGGAATCCCGCAAAGGAGGGGTTCTGCTAAGCGACGATGAATCGATTAGCATCATGGTCAACGAAGAAGATCATATTCGAATCCAGGTGCTGATGCCCGGCTTTCAGCTAAAAGAAGCGTGGGATATCGGCAGCCGGATTGACGATATTTTTGAAAAGCATGTGAACTACGCTTTTGATGAAACACGCGGCTATTTGACGAGTTGTCCGACGAACGTCGGCACGGGTATTCGCGCCTCAGTGATGCTGCATCTGCCCGCGTTGGTGATGACCCAACAGATCAGTCGTATTCTGCAGGCGATCAACCAGGTGGGGCTGGTGGTAAGAGGGATCTACGGCGAAGGCAGCGAAGCGTTGGGCAACCTGTTCCAACTGTCCAACCAGGTGACGCTTGGGATGTCGGAGAGCGACATCTTGTCCAACCTCTATAGTGTGGCTAAACAGATTGTCGATCAAGAACGGGTGGCAAGGCGCTATCTGCAGGAAAACTCCTCGCTCGCCCTGGAAGACCGCATCTGCCGATCTTATGGCATTTTGCTTCATGCCCGTACAGTTGAGTCCAAAGAGGCGGCACAGCGGCTGTCTGACGTTCGTCTCGGCATCGACCTTGGTTTGATCAAAAACGTTACAACCTTTACCATCAACGAACTACTCGTTATGACGCAACCTGGCTTTCTGCAGCGACACGCCGGACAGAAGCTCACTCCCGAACAACGGGACGAACGACGGGCTCGATTGATTCGCGAACGTCTGGCAGCCCATTCTGCTTAACAGAACAGTAAATCGGAGGTGCATGGATGATGATGTTTGGTCGTTTTACAGAACGCGCACAAAAAGTACTCGCACTTGCATTGGAAGAAGCCGTTCGACTGGGCCACAAGGACATTGGTACCGAGCACGTTCTGCTGGGATTGATTCGCGAAGGCGAAGGAATTGCAGCCAAAGCGCTGCAGTCGCTTGGCCTGGGCCTCGACAAGATTCAAAATGAGGTCGAATCGCTGATCGGGCGCGGATCCGAACAGCCGACAGCGGGCAACTACACCCCCAACTATACGCCACGTGCCAAAAAAGTAATCGAACTCTCGATGGACGAAGCCCGTAAGCTGGGTCATACCTACGTGGGGACGGAGCACATCCTGCTTGGCCTGATTCGCGAAGGTGAAGGGATTGCGGCCCGGATCATGAACAACTTGGGCGTGAGCTTGAACAAGGCCCGCCAGCAGGTGCTGCAGTTGCTGGGCAGCTCCGAGATGATGTCGTCTCACCAGCCTTCCGGCAACAATCCGGCCGCAAACACACCAACCTTGGATAGTCTGGCCCGTGACCTGACGGCAATCGCCCGTGATGGCGGACTGGATCCTGTGATCGGCCGACAAAAAGAGATTGAGCGTGTTATCCAAGTGTTAAGTCGCCGCACCAAGAACAACCCTGTCCTGATCGGGGAGCCGGGTGTCGGGAAAACGGCGATTGCAGAGGGCCTGGCCCAGAAAATCGTCAACAACGAAATCCCGGAGACCCTGCGTGACAAACGGGTGATGACGCTTGACATGGGTACCGTAGTGGCGGGAACCAAGTACCGGGGAGAATTCGAGGACCGACTCAAGAAGATCATGGACGAAATACGCCAAGCGGGCAACATCATTCTGTTTATTGATGAGCTGCACACCCTGATTGGCGCAGGTGGTGCGGAGGGGGCGATTGACGCCTCCAACATTCTCAAACCGGCCCTGGCACGCGGTGAACTGCAGTGCGTAGGCGCCACCACGCTGGACGAATACCGCAAGTACATTGAAAAGGATGCCGCGCTGGAGCGCCGCTTCCAACCGATCAACGTCGACGAACCTTCGGCGGAAGATGCGGTCAAGATCCTGCATGGCTTGCGCGACAGATATGAAGCTCACCATCGGGTGAAGATCACTGACGAGGCGATTGAGCAGGCGGTTAAGCTCTCTGACCGCTACATCACGGACCGGTACCTGCCGGACAAAGCGATCGACTTAATCGACGAGGCGGCATCCAAAGTACGCCTGCAGTCCTTTACCGTACCGCCAAATCTAAAGGAACTGGAAACACGGCTTGAGGAAGTTCGCAAAGAGAAGGATGCAGCCGTTCAGTCACAGGAGTTCGAAGAAGCAGCAGCACTCCGTGATCAAGAACAGAAACTGCGGGAAGAACTGGAGCAGACCAAGAAAGACTGGAAAGAACGGCAGGGCAAACTAAACATGGAAGTAACGCCCGAAGATATCGCCCACGTAGTCGCCAACTGGACTGGCATCCCAGTGGTTAAGCTGAAAGAAGAGGAAACAGAACGACTGCTCAAGATGGAGGAGATCCTGCATAACCGGGTGATCGGACAGGATGAAGCGGTCAAGTCGATCTCCCGTGCGGTTCGCAGGGCTCGTGCCGGCTTAAAAGATCCGAAGCGTCCGATCGGCTCGTTCATCTTCCTCGGACCGACCGGGGTCGGGAAAACCGAGTTGGCCCGCGCCATCGCTGAGGCATTGTTTGGTGATGAGGATGCGATGATTCGCATCGACATGTCCGAATACATGGAGAAGCACTCTACCGCTCGATTGGTCGGTGCCCCTCCAGGATACGTCGGTTACGATGAAGGCGGCCAGCTGACGGAAAAAGTGCGCCGCAAACCGTACTCCGTGATCCTGCTCGACGAGATTGAAAAGGCCCATCCCGATGTGTTTAACATTTTGCTGCAGGTACTCGATGACGGCCGTCTGACTGACTCCAAGGGTCGTACTGTCGATTTCCGCAACACCGTCGTGATCATGACCTCCAACGTGGGAGCCAACATGATTCGCAAAAACACTTCGCTGGGCTTCACCACCGGTGAGACCGAGAAGAAATACCAGGATATGAAAGACAAGGTCATGGACGAAATGAAACGCACGTTCCGTCCGGAATTCCTGAACCGGATCGACGAACTGATCGTCTTCCATTCGCTGGAGCAGGAGCACATCGAGCAGATCGTCTCCTTAATGACCGAAGAACTGCGGAAACGTCTGAGAGAACAAGAGATCGACTTTAGACTGTCAGAAGAGGCGAAGAAGCTGTTGGCCAAAGAAGGGTTCGATCCGGCTTATGGTGCAAGACCGCTTCGCCGTGCGATTCAACGAAACATTGAAGATCGTCTGTCCGAAGAACTGCTCAAAGGTACGATTCACAAAGGGGACACTGTCCATATCGACGTAGAAGACGGCCAACTCACCGTGAAACGACTGGAACACACTACTAGCAAATCGTAACCTGTTGAGACCCTTGCGTATCGTAAGGGTCTCAGTCTGGAGACAAACGGGTGGCGCGGGGGAGAGTAGCTCTTTTCCTCCAGTCGCCCCGTTGCCAACCAGCGAGGAAGTGGGACTGGCGCAGCTGAGCTGGTTGGCAAGAGTCGCCCCTTCCGGAAAAGAGCTACTCTCCGCCTGTACCGAGGTTTTGTCTACACGCAGACACCTTCCTTTTTCGGAAGGTGTTTTTTTGCTTCACCGATAAGCAAGTGTATGAGTCGAAGGAGGCAACCAAACACCCCTTCCAGGACAGGATTCAAGCTGTTCGTATGGGAGGATGCCATAATGTGCGACAAGATGATCGGACGAACGCAAAGAAATGTTGCACCCACAAGCAACCGTTGCGAGGCGAAAGAGAAAAACAGGTGAGCGAAAGCCTTGTCAGTGCCCACAGAGTCGGAGCGGAAACAAAGCGGTACACGCTTGGCGGCCAACTGCTCCCCTGAAATGCCATCGCCCCTTGAGGGCTTTTGGTCGCCGTACCGCTTTGTTGGAGTGGAGACGGTCATTCCAGCTTCCTTGCGGGCACTGGCACGAGCGGAGCGAACCTGTTTTTTCTCTTTCGCCCCCCACTATAGCTCGTTCAAAGCGCTTTGGTCCGCTCCATACAGGAAATGGCGAATGGCTTTGCTTCTGCTCTATGCAGGAAAAAAGCCCGGCCTGCCGAACTATGTAAGAATGAAAACAGAGAAGCGGGAGTATAAGTATGTCAAAGTATAAAACGAAATACGCATGCCAAGAATGTGGCTATGAAACGCCCAAATGGATGGGAAAGTGTCCCGGATGCGGCTCGTGGAATACAATGGTAGAAGAGCTTGTTGCCAAGTCTGCCGTCCGCGGCGGGGAAAGACATTCCCTTACGAAACAGACTGCTCAGCCGATCACCGAAGTGAAAAGCGAAGAAGAGCCTCGATTTGATACAACCATGAATGAGCTAAACCGAGTCTTGGGTGGCGGACTCGTTCCCGGGTCGCTGATCCTCGTGGGAGGTGACCCGGGAATCGGCAAGTCAACCCTGCTGCTCCAAACCTCGTTTGCCTTGGCTGGTCAGGGGTACAAGGTCTTGTACGTTTCAGGAGAAGAGTCGGCCAAACAAATCAAGATGCGCGCGGAGCGTTTGGCCATGCAGACACCCCAGATGTTTGTCGTATCTGAGACTGACCTCACGCTGATAGAAGAGCAGATTGAACAGGTAGACCCGGCGGTGGTGATAGTTGATTCCATACAGACAGTATTCCATCCTGCTGTGACTTCTGCAGCTGGAAGTGTCGCACAGGTGCGGGAGACGACCGCGCACCTGATGAAGATTGCCAAAGGAAAAGGGATCGCTACGTTTATCGTCGGCCACGTTACCAAAGAAGGGGCGATCGCCGGACCACGCATGTTGGAACATATGGTTGATGCCGTCTTATACTTTGAGGGAGAGCGCCACAATACCTTTCGCATCCTGCGAGCTGTAAAAAATAGGTTTGGCTCGACAAACGAGATGGGTATCTTTGAAATGAAAGAGCGCGGGTTGGAGGAAGTATCCAACCCTTCTGAAATTTTCCTCGCAGAGCGACCGGTTGGCGTGGCCGGATCTACGGTTGTAGCCAGCATGGAAGGGACAAGGCCGGTACTTGTCGAGCTGCAGGCGCTGGTATCGCCAACCAGCTTCGTCACGCCACGACGGATGGCCACGGGAGTGGACCACCAGCGGGTCTCCATGATCATGGCTGTGCTGGAGAAGCGGGTTGGACTGATGCTGCAGAGCCAGGACGCCTACATCAATGTAGCGGGAGGCGTACGTCTCGACGAACCGGCAGTAGACTTGGCGATTGCTGTCAGTGTAGCCAGCAGCTTTCGCGACAAAGCTGCAAATCCTCACGATGTTGTGATCGGAGAGGTAGGATTGACCGGGGAAGTACGAGGTGTTGCGCGGATTGAGCAGCGAATCCGGGAAGCGCAAAAATTGGGATTTAAAAGAACGATCATACCGGAAAAAAATGTTCGCGGCTTGGATGTCCCAGCGGGATTGGAGATTATCGGGGTGAGCAATATTGAAGAGGCTCTGCGTGAAGTATTAAGGGGGTAAAACATGCAGGAAACGTTGGAAAAAGAGGCATCAGTAAGCGACGTACTTCGCTTTGTCGCACCTGGAACAGCCCTGCGTGAGGGATTGGAAAACGTGCTGCGGGCCAAAACCGGAGCGTTGATCGTGGTCGGTTTTAGTCCCGATATGAAATCGATTGTAGATGGCGGCTTTTCCATTAATTGTGAGTTTACTCCCGCTAATCTGTACGAATTAGCAAAGATGGATGGGGCGATCATATTAAGTGAAGACGCCAAGCGTATTTTGTTTGCCAATACGCAGTTGGCACCGGCCTCCGGCATCCCCTCCGGCGAAACAGGCACCCGCCACCGTACGGCAGAACGAACGGCGAAACAAACCAGTCATCTGGTGATTGCCATTTCGCAACGTCGCAATGTGATTACACTGTATCGGGGAAGCTTTCGCTATGTTCTTAAAGATATCGGTGTTATTTTGACCAAGGCAAACCAGGCGATGCAGACCCTGGAGAAATACAAAGCTGTTCTGGATCAAGCCCTGACCAATCTCGGGGCACTGGAGTTTGAAGAATTGGTAACCGTTTACGAGATTGTCTCTGTGATGCAGCGGATTGAGATGGTACTGCGCATCAAGGCGGAAATCATCAAGTACATTCACGAACTGGGCACCGAAGGTCGATTGATCAGCATGCAGTTGGAAGAACTGGTCTCCAACATTGAAGACGAGGCGTACCTGTTGATCCGTGACTACAGTCGGGACAAATCGGTTGACCCGCACCACATACTAGCTAAGATGAACCAATTATCATCAGAAGAGTTGTTGGAGTTGGAGCCGTTTCAGCAGCTTCTTGGCTTTGCCGCAGGCACCAACCCACAGGAAGAATCGGTATCACCCCGCGGGTACCGTATCCTTCACAAAATCCCCCGGCTGCCAAGCACAATCGTTTCCAATCTCGTCTCTCATTTCCTTACTCTTCCGCGCATTATGATGGCGACAATTGAGGAATTGGACGAAGTGGACGGCATTGGCGAAGTACGTGCCCGTGCCATCAAGGATGGTTTAAAAAGGATTCAAGAACAGGTGTTCATTGACAGGCATATATAAAGTACAATAGTATAGAGGCATTATATTGTGTATATGTAAGTGCAGGTATCAATCTGATCTTTTACTATGCCTGGGAGTCGGAAGCTGCCGACTCTCATCATCATTCAGGAGGTAAACCCCTATGTTCGTGAAAGCATTGCCGAACATGTTAACGATAGGCAATCTGTTTCTGGGGATTGTTGCGATCATCCTCGCATTTCAGGGTGATGCTTACGTCGATTACGCTGCGATCACCGTCATTGTTGGCATGCTGCTGGACGGGCTCGATGGGCGCGTGGCTAGGATGTTGAATGCACAGAGCGACTTCGGCAAGGAGCTGGACTCTCTCTCAGATGTGATTACATTTGGTGTAGCGCCTGCCTTCATCATGTATGTAGTGGCGCTGCAGCAGTTGGATCTGCTCGGTATCTTGATTACGGCGATCTTCCCGATTTGTGGAGCGCTACGCCTGGCTCGTTTCAACGTTCAGTCTGGAGTGCCCGGATATTTTGTGGGCCTGCCGATCACAGCTGCCGGCGGTGTACTGGCGACACTGGCATTATACAACGAAGTGTTTACGATTGGGCCGCTGGCCGTTGGGATGCTGCTCTTGGCATTTCTGATGATTTCCCGTGTGAAATACCCCAACTTTAAAAAAGTAGGGATTCCCAAAGCGGCTTACTGGATTACGCCAATCATCGTCGCGATTGTGATTTTGTTTGCGGTGAAGTATCCGGATCAATTTCCGAAAATCGTCTTCTTGCCGCTGGCTCTGTACGCCTTGTACGGAATAAAAAAAAACGTTGACTTTTTCCTGAAGAAACGAAACAAGCAAGACGTGGGCGAGGAAAAATCAGTTCCGTTTGAATAGAAGGACAGACAAAAACCCCGTTGAAAAATTTCAGCGGGGTTTTGTGCAACCTTCTTCTACGTTGCTTCGTATGAATAGATAAGAATGCATGTTTTGTCCAAACGCTTTTAAGAGAGATTAAATACGCCCAATGTGTTGAGCCGCTGTGCTTCGCTTTTCAATACGGAGGACAGCTTGATATCGGTGATGTTGCACAGAGCAGTCAGGTAAAACAGGTTCTTTCCCAGTTCGGCAGTGATCACGTCCTGACAGTGATCACACAGGCGGCCGGATAGATGGGAATCCAGGTTAGCCGAGTTTTCCTGCAAGGTTTTGTTTGTGTCGTAGGGCTGCTTCTTGGCGATCACTTCTATGCAGCCGCATTCGGTGATGGCTTTAGTCAGGGCTCGGTTAACGCGCGCCGCCGTTTCCTGTGTTTTGGATATGACGTCGAGAACGCTGCGATGACGGATCAGCAGCTGGGACACTTGATCTTGAAACTCATCAAGAGCAATCTTACTCAAAGGGACCACCTCAGCTTCGTATCATGGTGTCGTCAGAATCTTTTGCATTTTCCTCTCTTATTATAAGGAGCTCGGTAGGATCATGTCAAACAGAGAAAGTGGAAGCAAAAGCGCAGCAGTTGACTGCACTGTGCAAAGTGTGATACACTTTAAAGCTATTTGACACCATTGAAACTGATTTGCTATAGTGAGGGATAAGCCGATTGAAAAATCTCTTCCGAGTTTCAGGGCGAACAGGGTTTTTCTTAGACACTTCTGTCTATATTAATAAGAGGAGGTGAACCCATTGTTAAAGCGGGTTTTTACAGTTCTGTTTGTGATTATCGGGGGAGTGTTGGGGTATCACTTCGGACCCGACTTTTTCCAACTGCTCAATAAGCTGTTAAACTTTGGGGATTTCTCAGGACAAGGTTATATAGGTGCCGTGATTGGCGGTGTGCTGTTTTACCTTTTGGCAAACTGGCTGGTTGATTACATCGTCAACACGATTCACTGGGGAGAGGATATGCTTGTCAAGCTGCCGATAACAGATGTCATGTTCGGCGCGATGGGGTTGATTATTGGTCTTATCGTTGCATTTTTATTATTCCTGCCCATCAACAGCATACCGATTCCTGTGGTCGGCGACTTCCTGCCGCTGGTGGTCTCAGGACTGCTCGGCTACCTCGGCTTCCAGGTGGGGTTCCGCAAACGGGATGAGATTATGAGCGTCTTCTCGATCGGGCGCAAGGAAAAGGGCAAAAAAGAGAGTGGAGGAGTTACTTCCAACGTTGAACATAAAATTCTCGATACGAGCGTGATTATCGACGGACGGATTGCTGACATCTGCCGTACAGGCTTTATCGAGGGTGCACTGGTGATTCCCGGATTCGTCTTGGAAGAATTGCAGCATATCGCGGACTCGTCTGATATACTGAAAAGGAATCGCGGGCGCCGCGGCCTGGATATCTTGAACAAGATTCAAAAAGAACTGAAGGTCAAGGTGCAGATTTACGAAGGCGATTTTGAGGACGTACAGGAAGTGGACAGCAAGCTGATCAAGCTGGCCAAAGTACTAAACGGAAAAGTGGTCACCAATGACTTCAACCTAAACAAGGTATGTGAACTGCAAGGCGTACCCGTCCTGAATATCAACGATTTGGCCAACGCGGTAAAGCCGGTTGTGCTGCCGGGAGAAGAACTGAAGGTGCAGGTCATCAAGGATGGAAAAGAGTACGGGCAAGGGGTAGCCTATCTGGATGACGGCACGATGATCGTCGTTGAGGGAGGCCGTGAGTACATCGGTCTCGATGTAGAGGTATTGGTAACCAGTGTCCTACAGACCTCGGCCGGTCGGATGATTTTTGCCAAGCCGAAGCTGCTAGAAAAAGCGCTGTAATGAAGCGATGTGGAGAGGATTCAACTTGAATACGGGTGTGGTAATTGTCGCCGCAGGCTCCGGAAAGCGGATGGGAATGGGGCGCAACAAGCTGTGGCTCACCATCGATGGAAAGTCGATCTTGGCCCACACAGTGGAGCGGTTTGCCACTCATTCGCAAGTAGGGGAAGTCGTGCTCGTTGTCAGTGAGAAGGATCAATCCGATGTGGTGGCCTGGCTGTCCAGATTGCCGTATCGAAAGCAGGTCTCACTGGCACTGGGAGGAGCGGAGCGGCAGGACAGTGTGCGAGCGGGATTGGCTGCACTTTCGGAGAGGTGTACCCATGTCCTCGTTCACGACGCAGCGAGACCTTTTGTGACGAACCAACAGATTTCGGAAATTATCGCCAGAGTACAAAAAGACGAAGCGGTTGTCATGGCAGTTCCCGTCAAGGATACGATCAAAATCGTTGGTCGTTCAGGCATCGTGGAAGCTACGCCGGCGCGTGAGAGCTTGTGGGCGGTTCAAACCCCACAAGCTTTTCGTCTTTCCCTGCTGCGGGAGGCCCACCAGCGTGCGCTGCGCGAGCAAAAGCACGCAACCGATTGCGCAACGTTGGTGGAGTGGATGGGATATCCCGTAAAGATCTTGTCAGGCAGTTATGAAAATATCAAGATTACAACACCGGATGACATCTGGTTTGGAGAAGAGATCATGCGCAGACGAAGGGAGCGGGAGTAGTGCGGATTGGACAAGGGTTCGATGTACATCAGTTGGTGGCAGGACGGCCGCTTATCGTCGGCGGTGTAACCATTCCCTACGAGAAAGGGCTGTTGGGACACTCGGACGCGGATGTGCTCTTGCATGCGATTACGGACGCACTGCTGGGAGCGATTGGAGAAGGGGATATTGGACGCCATTTTCCTGACACGGACGCTGCTTACAAGGATGCCGACAGCGTACAGTTGATGGCCGATGTCTGGGCAATGGTCAAAGAACGGGGCTATCAATTGGCTAATCTGGATGCCACAATTATTGCCCAGGCACCCAAAATGGCTCCATACATCGCAGAGATGAGGAAAGTGATTGCCAATACACTGGAGACAGATGACCTGTCAAAGGTAAACATCAAGGCCACGACGACCGAAAAACTTGGATTTACCGGACGCGGCGAAGGGATTGCCGCTCAGGCTGTCTGCTTGCTTGTCAAGGTGTAGTTTGAGTAGTAAGATGTGTATGGTTAGAGAACGATAAGGATGGTGTCATCATGGCTAACGAAGTTCGTCTGCGGTATGCGCCGAGTCCGACTGGTCATCTCCATATCGGTGGGGCACGAACCGCTCTGTTTAACTATTTGTTCGCCCGCCGACACGGTGGCAAATTTATCGTACGGATTGAAGATACGGACCAGACTCGCAACGTAGAAAACGCCGCCGAAGAGCAGATGAAAAACCTGAAGTGGCTTGGCGTTGAGTGGGATGAAAGTGTCGACATCGGTGGACCATACGGACCCTATCGGTCGATGGATCGACTTGATCTATACCGCAAGTATATCGATCAACTGCTTGCGGAAGGCAAGGCCTACTATTGTTACGCCACCAAAGAAGAGCTGGATGCGGAGCGGGAGGAGCAGATCGCCCGCGGAGAGACGCCGAAAATCTCGGAGAAACATCGTAATGTTACACCGGAACAGCGGGAGCAGTATGAGAGAGAGGGGCGTGTTCCCTCGATCCACTTCCGTGTACCTGAAAACCGGGTGTACGTGGTCAACGATTTGATTCGAGGAGAGGTCAAGTTCGACTCAGATAGTACGGGCGACTTCGTCATCTGTCGACCAGACGGTATTCCGACATACAATTTCGCCGTCGTCATCGACGATTACCTGATGAAGATCAGCCATGTCGTTCGTGGTGAGGAACACCTCTCCAATACGCCTCGGCAGTTGATGATCTACGAGGCATTTGGTTGGGAGCCGCCGAAATTTGCCCACCTTGCCCTGATCCTGAACCAGGAAGGCAAGAAGATGAGCAAACGAGACGAGAGCATCATTCAGTTTATCGAACAATACCGTGAACTGGGCTTTCTGCCAGATGCCATTGTCAACTTTATTGTCTTGCTCGGCTGGTCTTCGGGCGGTGAGGAGGAGATCTTCTCCAAGCAGGAGCTAATCGAACAGTTTTCCTTGGAGAGAGTGAGCAAAGCACCGGCTGTTTTTGATACGGTCAAAATGAACTGGATGAACAATTACTATTTGAAACGCCAGCCGCTGGAGACGGTAGTGGAGATGTGCCTGCCTCATCTGCAAAAAGCTGGATTTGTTGACGAGCAGCCCACACCGCAGGAGATAGAAAGAGTACAGGGGATAGTCGCTCTCTACCAGGAAGAGATGGCTTACTGTGCTCAAATCGTTCCGCTTGCCTCGCTGTTCTTCCTGGATGAAGTGGAGATGGACGAAGAAGCGAGAGGCGTATTGCAAGAGCCGCAGGTACCTGATGTGCTCGCATCTTTCCGCAAACACATTGAGGCCCTTTCGGAATATACTGTAGAGAGCATCAAGGCTTTGCTCAAAGAAGTACAGAAAGAAACCGGGCAAAAAGGAAAGGCGCTGTTCATGCCGATTCGTGTTGCAGTTACGGGACAGGCTCATGGGCGCGACCTGGTACAGACTATTTACCTGCTCGGTCGCTCACGTGTACTTGAGCGCTTGAAGCGGGTTGTGTAAATGCGGCCGGAATAGTAAAGTAAGGATATCAGCAACGAGTAGATGATGAGAGTCGGCGACGAACAGGAGAAGTACGGATAGTCAGGTGTCTCAAGAGAGGACGGGAAAGGTGAGAGCCGTCTGGCACCGCCATCCGGAAGTGCACCTGGGAGCTGCAGCCTGAACCGGCCTGCTGAGCATGTCGGCTAGGGTTGCCGGACCCCTCCGTTACCAGGGACAAGAGCGAGGCCGCAGTGGATCACTGCCAACCGTCACGTCGTTGTCACGGCTAGATGATCGGTATCGGCAGGATTCCGGCCTAAGCAGAGTGGAACCGCGGTTGAGTAACCGTCTCTGTGCCTTTGTGACAAAGGCTGCAGAGGCGGTTTTTTGGTATCTGGCATGCGTGAACTAGGGAAGCAAGGTTTTCTCCAAACACGAAAACAGCAAGGAGGGAGAGTTCCATGTGGAAGACCATAAAAGACGACATTCAAGCTGTCTTTGATCGGGATCCGGCTGCCCGCAGCATCTTGGAGGTGATCTTGACCTACTCTGGTCTGCATGCAATCTGGGGGTACAGAATTGCCCACAGACTGTGGAAGTCGAGATGGTATACGATGGCTCGGATTGTCTCTCAGCTGACTCGTTTTTTCACGGGGATCGAGATCCATCCAGGGGCTCGCATCGGCAGGTGGCTGTTCATTGACCACGGATCGGGTGTGGTCATCGGTGAAACCTGTGAGATCGGGGACAATGTGACGATCTACCAGGGGGTCACTCTCGGCGGGACGGGTAAAGAGAAGGGAAAGCGCCACCCGACCGTCGGCAACAATGTGATTATCGGTTCCGGAGCCAAAGTGCTTGGTCCGTTCAAGATCGGCGACAACTCCAAGATCGGTGCCGGTTCGGTGGTGCTGCAGGAGGTACCGCCCAACTCTACCGTAGTTGGTATTCCAGGGAAAATTATTGTGCAGAATGGCAAACGAGTGACATACGACCTGGACCATTGCAATCTGCCGGACCCGGTGGCCGATGCGATTCGACAGATGCAGCGTGAAATCGAACAACTGCGAGAAGAGGTTCGCCAGGTAAGGGAGGAAAAGCAGGCTAATGAGCATACAACTGTATAATACACTGACCCGCAAGAAAGAAGAATTTATTCCCATCGAACAGGGAAAAGTGAAGATGTACGTATGCGGGCCAACCGTCTACAACTACATCCATATCGGCAACGCGAGACCGGCGATCGTATTTGACACTGTTCGCCGGTATCTGCGGTACCGAGGCTATGAGGTTACGTTTGTACAAAATATTACCGATGTCGATGACAAGCTCATCCGCACAGCAGCCGAGGAAGGGACCAGTGTCCAGGAGGTGGCAGAGCGTTACACCGACGCTTACAACGAAGATCTCCGGTCGCTCAATGTGCTGCCTCCAGACATTCAGCCGCGGGTGATGCAGACAATCCCTGAAATCATCGAATTCATCTCTGGATTGATTGGCAAAGGGTACGCCTACGAAAGTGGAGGAGACGTCTACTTCCGGACAGGTCGCTTCAGCCAGTACGGAAAACTCTCTCACCAGCCGCTTGATGAGTTGCAGGCCGGTGCCCGCGTGGAGATTAGCGAGAAAAAGGAAAATCCGCTCGACTTTGCGCTGTGGAAGGCGGCTAAAACGGGTGAAATCGCCTGGGAAAGTCCATGGGGAAAAGGACGTCCCGGCTGGCATATCGAATGCTCCGCCATGGTCCGCAAGTTTCTCGGCGAGACGATCGATATTCATGGTGGAGGGACCGATTTGGTCTTTCCTCACCACGAAAACGAAATCGCCCAATCGGAGTGCCTGAGTGACAAGGTGTTCGCCAACTACTGGATGCATAACGGCATGTTGAACATTAACAACGAAAAGATGTCCAAGTCACTTGGCAATTTTCTCTTGCTGCGCGAATTGGTCAACACTTACGGCGGACAAGTAATCCGTTTCTTCATGCTCTCGGGCCACTACCGCGGACCGATCAACTTCTCCGAGGACCTGCTGCAGCAGGCTGCCAGCGGACTGGAGCGGATCAAGACGGCCTACGCCAATGTCCTTCACCGCATCAAGACCGCTCGTCCGGAGGAGCCGAATGGATTGACCGACCAACAAGCCGCCCTGATGGAACGGCTGCGTCGGGAATTCGTCGAGGTGATGGATGATGACTTCAACACCGCCAACGCGATCACGGTCCTGTTTGACTTGGCTCGTGAGTCCAATCTCTATCTGCACCATCAAAACGTGGGGCGTCAACAACTGGAGGACTATCGTCAACTCTTTTTAGAAATGAGTGAGGTGCTCGGACTGATCCTTGAGCAATCAGAGGCACTGCTCGATGAGGAAGTGGAAGCGTTGATAGCTGAGCGTACGGAAGCACGGAAAGCGCGCAACTTTGCACGCGCTGATGAGATCCGCGATCTGCTGGCGGCCAGGGGGATCATACTGGAAGATACTCCACAGGGCATTCGCTGGCGCCGCAAGTGAGGAGTCCGATCGAACATGCAAAAAGAAGAGCTTAGTCGCGACCCCGCACAGACCAATCCGCTGGTACTTGCCTATCTCGGTGATGCTACCTACGCTCACTGCGTCCGCTATCACCTGATCGCCCGCGGCATGGTCAAACCAAACTTGCTGCATAAGGAAACGACCCGCTATGTCTCAGCTAGAGCACAGGCCAACATCCTGCTCTCGTTGATTCCTCATCTGACCGAGGAGGAGATGGCGGTGGTAAAACGGGGGCGCAACGCCAAATCAGGCTCGGTGGCCAAAAATGCTGACATCGTCGATTATCGCCACGCGACAGCATTTGAAGCCTTGGTCGGGTATCTCTACTTGATGGAGAGAGAAGAGCGGCTCGCCCAGATCGTGGAATACGCATTTGCTGCTGTGGAAGGGGTCAAACAAGATGAGTGAAGAATGGATTGTCGGCAAAAATCCGGTTATCGAAGCGCTCCGCTCGGGTCGATCGATCAACAAGATCTGGATCGCTGAAGGGGTCAATAAAAACCAGATGGGCCCGATTGTATCGTTGGCCAAGGAACATGGGATCGTGATTACCTCCGTGAATCGAAAAAAACTGGAGCAGCTCTCAGGTGCGGAAAACCATCAGGGAGTGATCGCTTCTGTCGCAGCATACCAGTATGTCGAGGTGGATGAACTGCTGGCGAGAGCCAAGCAAAGAGGAGAAGACCCCTTCTTGTTGATCCTGGACGAGTTGGAAGACCCGCACAACCTTGGCTCGATTTTGCGTACAGCCGATGCGGTGGGAGCGCACGGTGTGGTCATTCCCAAACGACGTTCCGTCGGTTTGACCGCAACGGTGGCCAAAGCATCGGCAGGGGCGATTGAGTACGTGCCGGTCGCGCGCGTCACCAATCTGGTACGAACGATCGAGGAGTTGAAACAGCAGGGTGTGTGGATTGCCGGCACAGATGCGGACGCCTCTCAAGATTTCCGCGAAGGTGATTTCGCGATGCCGCTCGCATTGGTGATTGGCAGTGAAGGGAGGGGCATGAGCCGGCTGGTCCGCGAGCATTGCGACTTTTTGTATCGTCTGCCGATGGCAGGTCAGGTCACGTCCTTAAATGCCTCCGTTGCCGCGGCTTTGTTGATGTACGAGGTGTATCGCGCCAGATACCCGCTTCCTCCGCAGGTGAGATGAGATGGCGAAGAAAAAGGAGAAGCCTCTCCTGATCGTAGATGGCTACAATATCATCGGGGCCTGGCCCGACCTGCGCTCGCTGAAGGATGCGGAACGAATGGATGAAGCGCGTGACTTGCTGATTTCCAAGCTGGCCGATTACCAGAGCTACTCCGGGGTGAAGGTGATTGTCGTCTTTGACGCCTACACCGTCCCGGGACTGGGACGCAAGCAGAAGCACTTTGCGATCGAGATCTACTACACCAAAGAAAAAGAGACGGCAGACGAAAAAATAGAAAAACTGGTTCACGAATACTGGGAAAAAAAACGACAAATCTATGTCGCAACATCCGATTTTACCTCGCAGTGGGTAATTTTCGGTCAGGGAGCACTGCGCAAATCGGCGCGTGAACTGCTGAACGACGTGGAGAGTGTGAGCCAGGAGATTCAACAGCAGGTCAAAAAGACTCAGGCACCCTCCTTTTCCACCCGCATTGAACTGAAGGAAGAAATCGCGAAAATATTCGAAAAATGGCGAAGGGAATAGCAGGAAGCTTGGTTGACGCTTTTTTATGGCTTCATGTATAATAACGTTATCTTGTGTAGGCGTGGAAGTCAGATGTCGGAGGGATGATGGTGAGTGTAGACCTTAAGGAGATCAAGCTAAATCAGTTTGAGTTGATGTCAGACGAAGAAGTGGTCGATCTGGTTCGAGAAAACGACACTGACGCCCTGGAGTACTTGATTGGCAAATACAGAAATTTTGTACGGGCCAAAGCTCGTTCCTATTTTTTGATCGGGGCGGACCGAGAAGATATTGTGCAGGAAGGCATGATCGGGTTATACAAGTCGATCCGCGATTTTCGGGGAGACAAGCTGACATCATTCAAAGCATTTGCTGAACTCTGCATTACGCGTCAGATTATTACAGCAATCAAGACGGCTACTCGCCAGAAACATATTCCCTTGAATTCATACGTTTCATTGGACAAGCCTATCTATGACGAAGATTCTGATCGTACCTTGCTGGACGTTATCTGTGGGACCAAAGTGACCGACCCCGAAGAATTGTTCATCAACCGGGAAGAGTTTGATGATATTGAGGGCAAGATGAGCGAAATCCTGAGCGATCTGGAGCGCCAGGTGTTGATGCTCTATCTTGACGGACGTTCGTATCAGCAGATCGCCGTCGATCTCAACCGGCATGTGAAGTCCATTGACAACGCCTTGCAGCGGGTGAAGCGCAAACTGGAGCGGTATCTGGAGGGAAGAGAGATCAGTTTATAGGAACGGCATCTCTCTTTTTCTTTTTTTCCAGGAGATAGATCGGGTTCCAACAGGTACTTTCACAGATAGAGCGGTGTGGAGACAGTCTCCTTTGGTTTGTCAAGACATTTCGTTGACTTTGACTTTTTCGTGTGATAAAGTTGTTTAGGTAGCCATAGAGCCAGATTCTATGGTTACTTCTTTGGAATCGTCCAGGAAAAAAGTAGCGGTTTTTTCCATGTCTTTAGATGGTATTCTCTGAAAATCCTGAGGTATGAGATGAGACGGAGGTGGCAATCATGCGAGTAAACGTGACGTTGGCTTGCACGGAGTGCGGTGAACGTAACTATATCAGCACGAAGAACAAGCGCACGAATTCGGAGCGAATCGAATTGAAAAAGTATTGCTCCCGCGACAAAAAGCATACACTCCACCGCGAAACGAAGTAACAATGGGAGCTACCGAAGTATGGGGGTGGTGTTGTGAGTTTTATCGCTAGAGTTGGAGCAAGCTTTCGACGTACAGGCGAATTTTTTGGAGATGTCGTTTCCGAGCTGAAAAAAGTTCGCTGGCCAAACCGGAAAGAGCTGACGACGTATTCCCTCGTCGTGCTGGTTACGGTGACGCTGCTTGCGCTCTTTTTCTACTTGATCGACTTAGGTATTTCTCGCCTGATCGAGTTGATACTGGGCTGATGAATACTCGAAACCTGGGAGGGACGGACGTATAGCGTCCTTATGGCTATGGAAAAAGCGTGGTATGTGATTCATACCTACTCTGGGTATGAAAACAAGGTAAAAACCAACCTGGAAAAACGCGTCGAATCGATGGGGATGGGGGACAAGATCTTCCGTGTGCTCGTTCCCACTGAGGAAGAGTTGGAGACGAAGGATGGCAAGAAACGCACCGTCACCAAGAAGGTGTTTCCGGGTTACGTCCTTGTAGAAATGGTGATGACGGACGATTCTTGGTATGTCGTACGCAACACCCCTGGGGTCACCGGGTTTGTCGGGTCCACAGGCGCGGGTTCCAAGCCGACGGCGCTGCGTCCCGAAGAGGCTGACGCAATCCTCCGTCAGATGGGATTCGAGGCGCCCAAGGTCAGAATCGATTTCGCCCTTCACGACATGGTGCGGGTCAAGGATGGTCCTTTTGCCAACCGTTCCGGTGAGATTATCGAGATACAGCCTGACAAACAAAAAGTTCGTGTGCTGGTTGATATTTTTGGGCGTGAAACGCCGGTTGAACTGGACTTTACCCAAGTCTATAAATTGGATTAGGATTTATCTTGAAAAGTGCCGTTCGATATGGTACATTTCATTTTGTTTCTGGAATCTGCTAACATGCGGTTCCCGACTCTCACTGCAGGTTGAAAGTCTTTACATATAAAGACTTTCCGGCAACAAGTGGGAGGGGGTTATCCCCCGCATAACCACATTGAAGAAGGAGGTGTTTTACGTGGCTAAGAAAGTGATCCGCGTAATCAAGTTGCAAATCCCGGCAGGTAAAGCGAACCCTGCACCTCCAGTAGGTCCGGCGCTCGGTCAAGCTGGTGTAAATATCATGGGCTTCTGCAAAGAGTTTAACGCTCGTACAGAAGGTCAAGCAGGAATGATCATTCCGGTAGAGATTACCGTGTTTGAAGACCGTTCGTTCTCATTCATTACCAAAACCCCGCCTGCTGCTGTGCTGCTGAAAAAAGCGGCTGGCATCGAATCTGGTTCCGGTGTGCCCAACAAGACGAAAGTGGCTACGCTGAAGCGTGACAAAGTTCGCGAAATCGCTGAACTGAAAAAACCTGATTTGAATGCTGCCAGTGTGGAAGCAGCAATGCGCATGATCGAAGGTACCGCCCGTTCCATGGGTATCGTGATCGAGGACTAAGTCTTTTGATCCGTGCAGGGGTACAGGCTTGTACCCCTGTTTTGTGGGAGGATTAAACCGCTACGACCACAATGAAGGGAGAATGGAACATGCCAAAACAGGGCAAGAAATACAGGGAAGCAGTAAAGTTGATTGACAAAAATAAAGTATACGAAGTAAACGAAGCTATCGAACTGGTGAAAAAAGCAGCTTCGGCCAAGTTTGACGAAACAGTGGAAGCCGCTTATCGTCTCGGTGTCGATCCGAAACGTGCCGATCAGCAAATCCGTGGAGCGGTTGTGCTCCCGCACGGTACGGGTAAAGTGCAGCGCGTACTCGTGTTTGCCAAAGGCGACAAGGCAAAAGAAGCAGAGGCTGCCGGTGCCGACTACGTAGGCGAAGCTGACCTGATCAGTAAAATCCAGGGCGGTTGGTTCGACTTTGATGTTGTGGTAGCAACCCCTGACATGATGGGTGAAGTGGGTAAGCTGGGTCGTGTACTGGGACCAAAAGGACTCATGCCTAACCCTAAGACCGGTACCGTTACCTTTGACGTTACCAAAGCGGTAAACGAAATCAAAGCTGGTAAGATTGAGTATCGCGTCGATAAAGCCGGGAACATTCACGCGCCGATCGGGAAAGTTTCTTTTGACACCGATAAGCTGGCAGAAAACCTGGCAGCCCTCACTGATGCCCTGAACCGCGCCAAACCGGCCGCGGCCAAAGGGGTTTACATGCGCAACGTATCGATCAGCTCCACGATGGGACCTGGCGTGCGCGTTGACGTAAAATAATGGATTCTCTTGACTTCCCCTGCGGAAGTTGCTAATATATAGCCTGTTGATGAACAGAATAGATGTCATGCCGTAGACAGAAGGTGCGTTTCTATCGTTGCAAGCGAAGAATCGCTTAATATCCCTCCGAGGCGTGTAATGCGAAACGAAAAGAGTGTTTCTCTTTAGTAGAGTCATTATGCCCTCGTAGCGTCTGCGAGGGCATTTTTGCTTGTTCAAAAGTGATTCAGGCTGGGAGGTGTAATCATGGCAGAAGTTCGTCCCACCGTTATTCGGGAAGAAAAAGTAAAAACCGTTGAAACGATTGCGACAAAGATGCGCGAAAGTCAGACAACGGTCGTCGCAGACTACCGCGGACTGTCGGTTGCACAGGTGACAGAACTCCGTCAGCAACTGCGCGAGGCAGGCATCGAGTTCAAAGTGTACAAAAACACACTGGCTCGTTTGGCTACGGCAAAAGAAGGACTGACCGAACTGGATCAGTACCTGCTTGGCCCAAACGCCATCGCTTTCTCCAATGAGGACGTAGTTGCTCCGGCGAAAATTCTTGTCGACTTTGCGAAGAAAAACGACAAGTTGGAGATCAAAGGCGGCATTATCGAAGGAAAAGTTGTAGGTGCCGAGGAGATCAAAGCACTCGCTTCCTTGCCGTCCCGCGAAGGTCTCTTGTCGATGCTGCTTAGCGTGCTGCAAGCTCCGATGCGCAACTTCGCGCTTGCAGTTAAAGCTGTTGCCGACCAAAAAGAAGGCGAAAGCGCCTAATCCATCACAAGCGGCTCGCTGTGCTTAGAGTGAACCGCCACTACATTTGGAATCAATAAAGGAGGATTAATCACATGAGTAAAGAGCAAATCTTGGAAGCCATTAAAGGCATGTCCGTTCTTGAACTGAACGATCTGGTAAAAGCAATCGAAGAAGAATTCGGTGTAACTGCTGCTGCTCCTGTAGCTGTTGTTGGCGGTGCCGCTGGCGGCGGTGAAGCAGCTGCTGAACAAACCGAGTTCACGGTAGAACTGGTTAGCGGTGGAGCTTCCAAAATCAACGTAATCAAAGTGGTACGCGAAATCACCGGTCTTGGCCTGAAAGAAGCAAAAGACCTGGTAGACAACGCTCCGAAAGCGATCAAAGAAGGCGTGTCCAAAGAGGAAGCAGAACAAATGAAAGCGAAGCTGGAAGAAGCCGGCGCATCTGTTGAGCTGAAGTAAGCTTTCATTCCCCATACGGAGATCCCCTTGCCTGCGGCGGGGGATTTTTCGTTCACCACTACCCCATGGAAGGTGTGCTGAACTGTGACCAACCACTACTACTCCAACCGTCCGGATATCCCTCATGATGAGCGCTCCTTTACGTTTACCCTGCGAGGTTACTCGCTTCGTTTTTTGACCGATGCCGGCGTATTCTCCCGTGAACGGATCGATTTTGGCAGTCTCTTGTTGATTGAAACGATGCAAATCGATGAAACGGCGGAAGTGCTTGACGTTGGCTGCGGCTATGGGCCGATTGGGCTGTCTGCCGCCAAACTGGCAGCGCGCGGCCAAGTCACCATGATCGACATAAATGAACGGGCCGTTGGACTGGCACGCCGGAACGCGGAGCTGAACGGGATTCAGAATGTAGAGATTGCCGTTAGCGACCTGTATGCAGAAGTAGAGGGGCGTCAGTTTGACGTCATTCTCACCAACCCGCCCATCCGCGCAGGGAAAGAGACGGTTCACCGCATCTTTGAAGAGGGATATCCGCTACTGCGGCCGGCTGGAGCGATGTGGGTGGTGATACAGAAGAAGCAGGGAGCCCCTTCTGCGTACAAAAAGCTGCAGCAAATCTACTCGGAAGTGGAGGAAGTAGAGCGGAAAAAGGGGTATTCCATCTTTCGCGCGAGAAAGTAGAAAAGAGGGTCGGTCCACTGACGGACAGAATCGACGGGCACATTCAGACCGTCTAAAAATGTGCGTAGAGCCATTTTCATCCTTGACGTGCAAAAGCGCTTATGATAGCATTATTAAATGTCAATATGGGTTCAATCTATCTTTTTCGGCTTTTTTTGCTTTGTCAAGGGATTTTCCCTCCATTTTTGCACCAGGATTTTGTAACTGAAGTCACAAGCTGCTGAAATCGAGGCATTGTTTGCGTGGTAAGCAGTCTTCGGGTCATTTTCTCCATTTCCCTGGAAAAAGGAGGAATGGAAGTGTAAAAAGGTGGGAACTCTGTTACAATAGAGACTCTCTGCTTAAAAATGAGGTTATTGGTTTAACCCATTTTTATTTTTGTGTGAAAAACAGTCCAACGTTTTTCATGCTCCCAGTCCCGACAGGGAACACAAAAAGGCGATGACCGTTTTGTGTGGTAACACAAACATGAGGGGTGAATGAGTTGGCAGGTAAACTGATTCAAAGCGGCCGACACCGCCAGCGTCGCACGTATTCTCGGATTAACGAGGTGCTGGATCTTCCTAATCTGATTGAGATTCAGCAGAAGTCTTACCAGTGGTTTTTGGATGAGGGGCTGCGGGAGATGTTTCAGGACATTTCGCCGATCCAGGACTTCACCGGAAACCTGGTTCTGGAATTCATCGACTACAGTCTCGGTGAACCCAAGTACGATGTAGACGAGTCCAAGGAACGAGACGTTACATATGCCGCTCCTCTGCGCGTAAAAGTACGTCTTCTGAACAAAGAGACCGGTGAGGTAAAAGAGCAGGAAGTATTCATGGGAGACTTCCCGCTGATGACGGATACCGGTACGTTTATCATCAACGGAGCCGAGCGCGTTATCGTCAGTCAGCTCGTTCGTTCCCCTAGTGTTTACTATAACACGAAAGTAGATAAAAATGGCAAACAGACCTTTACTGCGACCGTGATCCCCAATCGCGGCGCCTGGTTGGAGCTGGAGACGGACGCCAAGGATATCATTTACGTGCGGATCGACCGTACCCGTAAAATCCCGGTGACCGTACTTTTGCGTGCACTTGGCTTCAGTTCCGACGTAGAGATTCTCAACCTGCTCGGAGAAGATGAATACATCAAAAACACCTTGGAAAAAGACAACACCGATTCGACGGAAAAGGCGTTGATCGAGATTTACGAACGCCTCCGCCCAGGTGAACCGCCGACGACGGAAAACGCGAAGAGCTTGCTCGTCTCTCGCTTCTTCGATCCGAAGCGCTACGACCTTGCTTCCGTCGGACGTTACAAAATGAACAAAAAGCTTCATATAAAGAACCGACTGTACAATCAGCGTTTGGCAGAATCGTTGATCGATCCGGCCACCGGCGAGATTATCGCGGAAGCAGGTCAGATCATCGACCGCCGTCTGCTTGATCGGATTTTGCCGCTGCTCGAAGAGAGAGTGGGCTATCTCGAAGTACGCACGCATGGCGGCGTGCTGGAGGAAGAGACGATTCGCTTGCAGTCGATCGATATTTTCTCTCCTGTCGAAGATGGCAAGGTTATCAAGGTTATCGGCAACGGCAATGTCGAAAAATCGGTGAAACATATCACCCCTGCTGATATTGTTGCTTCTATCAACTACTTCATTAACCTGTTGCATCATATCGGCAACACGGATGACATTGATCATCTGGGAAATCGTCGCCTCCGTTCCGTAGGAGAACTGCTGCAGAACCAATTCCGCATTGGTTTGTCCCGCATGGAACGCGTCGTTCGCGAGCGGATGTCGATCCAGGATCAGAATCAGATCACGCCGCAGGCCCTGATCAACATCCGTCCGGTGATTGCGGCGATCAAAGAGTTCTTCGGCAGTTCACAATTGTCCCAGTTCATGGATCAGACTAATCCGCTGGCTGAGTTGACGCACAAGCGACGCCTGTCGGCACTCGGGCCTGGTGGTTTGACCCGGGAGCGTGCCGGCTTCGAAGTGCGTGACGTGCACCACTCTCACTATGGGCGGATGTGTCCGATCGAGACGCCAGAGGGTCCTAATATCGGTCTGATCAACTCGCTGTCTTCTTATGCGCGGATCAACGATTACGGATTTATCGAGACCCCGCGCCGCAAAGTTGACCCAGAGACAGGGAAGGTCTTGGACGAGATCGTCTACCTCACGGCGGATGAAGAAGATGTTTTCAATGTGGCGCAGGCTAATCAGCCGCTTACTGATGACGGGCATTTTGTCAACGAGCAGGTGATCTGTCGCCGTCGGGGCGAAATCCTGACCGTGCCGCGTGACAAGGTTGACTTTATGGACGTGTCACCCAAGCAGGTTGTTTCGGTTGCGACCGCATTGATTCCGTTCCTGGAAAACGATGACGCCAACCGCGCCCTGATGGGTTCCAACATGCAGCGGCAAGCCGTTCCGCTATTGGTGCCACAGGCACCGTTTGTCGGTACCGGTATGGAGCATAAGGCAGCAAAGGATTCCGGTGTTGCTATTGTGGCCAAGTGGCCGGGACAGGTTGAGCGGGTTACGGCTCGCGATATCTGGATCCGCAGGTATAAAGAGATTGACGGCAAAAAGGTAGCTGGTGATCTCGACAAGTACAGAATGCAGAAGTTCATTCGCTCCAATCAAGGAACCTGCGTTAACCAGCGGCCAATCGTTCAGACGGGTGATTGGATAGAGGCGGGCGACATTATCGCTGACGGTCCCTCGACGGAAAAGGGAGAACTGGCACTCGGCCGGAACGTCATCGTCGCCTTTATGACTTGGGAAGGGTACAACTACGAGGACGCCATCCTGCTGAGCGAAAAACTAGTGAAGGATGACGTGTACACCTCCATTCACATCGAGGAGTACGAGTCGGAAGCCCGTGACACCAAGCTTGGACCGGAAGAGATTACGCGTGACATTCCGAACGTCGGGGAGGATGCACTGAAAAATCTCGACGAGCGAGGCATTATCCGCGTCGGAGCAGAGATTCAGGATGGCGACATTCTGGTAGGGAAAGTAACACCTAAAGGAGTTACTGAATTGACCGCAGAAGAGCGCCTGCTGCATGCGATCTTCGGAGAGAAGGCGCGTGAAGTGCGCGATACTTCGCTGCGTGTACCGCACGGCGGATCAGGCATTGTCGTCGATGTCAAAGTGTTTACGCGCGACAACGGCGATGAACTGCCACCTGGAGTAAACCAGCTTGTCCGCGTCTACATCGCCCAGAAGCGCAAGATTTCGGTCGGCGACAAGATGGCTGGACGACACGGGAACAAAGGGGTTATCGCCCGGATTATGCCGGAAGAGGATATGCCGTTCTTGCCCGACGGTTCTCCGGTTGAGATCGTACTGAACCCGCTCGGTGTTCCGTCCCGGATGAACATCGGTCAGGTGCTCGAAACCCATCTCGGGATGGCTGCCAAGATGCTCGGCATCCACGTAGCCACACCGGTCTTCGACGGCGCTCGTCAAGACGATGTGTTCAACACATTGGAAGAAGCCGGTTTGGACCGTGACGGAAAAACGATTCTGTTTGATGGCCGTACGGGTGAGCCGTTTGACCGTCGTGTGACAGTGGGCTGTGTATACATGCTCAAGCTGGCTCACCTTGTCGACGACAAAATCCACGCTCGCTCCACAGGGCCATACTCCCTCGTTACGCAGCAGCCGTTGGGCGGGAAAGCCCAGTTTGGCGGTCAGCGCTTCGGCGAGATGGAGGTATGGGCACTGGAAGCTTACGGTGCTGCCTATACCCTGCAAGAGATTCTGACTGTCAAATCGGATGACGTCGTCGGTCGCGTCAAAACCTACGAGGCAATCGTCAAGGGAGAAAACGTACCGGAGCCTGGCGTTCCTGAATCATTTAAGGTTTTGATCAAGGAACTGCAAAGCCTGGGTATGGATGTCAAGATTCTCTCTGAAGACGAACAAGAGATCGAGATGCGCGAGATGGAAGAAGAGGAAGAAGGATCTGGCGAGAAACTGAATCTCGTCCTAGAAGGCGGCAACTTGGAAGAAGAGTAGATTCCGGGACAAGGGAGGTAACGCCCTGTGATAGACGTCAATAATTTTGAATACATGAAGATTGGTCTGGCCTCGCCAGACAAGATTCGCTCTTGGTCCTTCGGGGAAGTGAAAAAGCCGGAGACGATCAACTACCGCACACTCAAGCCGGAAAAAGACGGTTTGTTCTGCGAACGGATCTTTGGTCCAACGAAGGACTGGGAATGTCACTGCGGCAAGTACAAGCGAGTTCGCTACAAGGGTGTCGTCTGTGACCGTTGCGGCGTCGAAGTGACGAGAGCCAAAGTGCGGCGCGAGCGTATGGGTCACATCGAACTGGCCGCTCCGGTTTCCCACATCTGGTACTTTAAAGGGATTCCCAGCCGAATGGGTCTTGTTCTGGACATGTCGCCGCGCTCGCTGGAAGAAGTGATTTACTTCGCATCCTATGTAGTCACAGATCCGGGGGACACGCCGCTTGACAAGAAACAGCTCCTTTCTGAAAAGGAATACCGCAACTATCGGGAAAAGTACGGCTACTCGTTCCAGGCGATGATGGGAGCGGAAGCGATCAAGCGCCTGCTGGCAGAGATTGACCTGGACAAAGAAGTAGACGCGTTGAAAGAAGAACTGAAAACCGCACAGGGACAGCGTCGCAACCGTGCGATCAAACGGTTGGAGGTATTGGAGGCGTTCCGCAACTCCGGCAACCATCCGGACTGGATGGTATTGGATGTCCTGCCGGTCATCCCGCCTGAACTGCGACCGATGGTCCAGTTGGATGGTGGACGTTTCGCCACGTCCGACTTAAACGACCTGTACCGCCGTGTGATTAACCGTAACAACCGTCTGAAGCGTCTCCTCGAACTGGGAGCGCCGGACATTATCGTGCAAAACGAGAAGCGGATGCTGCAAGAAGCAGTGGATGCGCTGATTGACAACGGTCGCCGCGGTCGCCCGGTTACGGGTCCCGGCAACCGTCCGCTCAAATCGCTCAGCCACATGCTGAAGGGTAAGCAAGGCCGCTTCCGGCAAAACCTGCTCGGTAAACGGGTAGACTACTCCGGTCGCTCGGTTATCGTAGTAGGACCTAACCTGAAGATGTATCAGTGTGGTCTGCCCAAGGAGATGGCCCTGGAACTCTTCAAGCCGTTTGTGATGAAAGAGCTTGTTTCCAAGGGTCTGGCCCATAACATCAAAAGCGCCAAACGGAAAGTGGAACGTGTGCAGCCGGAAGTATGGGACGTTCTGGAGGAAGTAATCCGCGAACATCCTGTTCTGCTGAACCGTGCGCCTACCTTGCACCGTTTGGGGATTCAGGCGTTTGAACCGGTATTGGTCGAAGGTCGCGCCATCCGCCTGCACCCGCTGGTATGTACCGCCTACAACGCTGACTTCGACGGCGACCAGATGGCCGTGCACGTACCTCTGTCCGCAGAGGCGCAAGCGGAAGCGCGTGTGCTGATGCTGGCGGCGCAAAACATTCTTAATCCGAAAGACGGCAAGCCGGTCGTTACACCATCGCAGGACATGGTGCTCGGATCGTACTATCTGACCCTGGAACGCGAAGGCGACAAAGGAGAGGCCTCTTACTACCGCGACCCGGCGGACGCGATTGCCGCATACCAGAACGGCTATATCAGTCTGCATACGCGCATCGCCGTCCCGGCCAAAAGCTTAAACAAGACGTCATTTACGGAAGAACAGCACGAGGCGCTGATGTTTACCACCGTTGGAAAGATCATCTTCAACGAGATCTTCCCGCCTGAGCTGCCTTTTATCAATACGCCGACCAAGGAAAATCTCAATGGCAAGGTGCCTGACGAATACTTTGTCTTTGAAAAGGGCGTTGACCTGAAAGAGTTTGTGAAGACCCTGCCGGATAACGGAGCGGTCAAGAAGGGCTTCCTCGGCACGATTATCGCCGAGTGCTTCCGCCGCTTTGGCACCACGCAGACGGCCGTCATCCTCGACAAGATTAAGGAACTGGGCTTCATGTACTCAACCAAGGCAGGGATTACGATCGCAGTGGCCGACATTGTCGTGCCGGAGAAGAAAAAAGAGATCATCCAAGCTGCAGAAGAGAAGGTCAAAACGGTTACGACACAGTATCGTCGCGGTTTGATTACCGAAGACGAGCGGTACGACCGCGTCATCTCCATCTGGTCAAAAGCCAAGGATGAAGTGACCGACGTACTGATGAAGTCGATGGACAAATTTAACGCGATCTACATGATGGCCAACTCCGGTGCCCGCGGTAACGTATCGCAGATTACTCAGCTTGCCGGAATGCGGGGTCTGATGGCCAACCCGTCTGGTCGGATCATCGAGCTGCCGATCATCTCCAACTTCCGGGAAGGACTGACCGTGTTGGAGTACTTCATCTCTACGCACGGTGCGCGGAAAGGTCTTGCCGACACGGCGCTCAGAACGGCTGACTCCGGTTACCTGACCCGCCGACTGGTTGATGTTGCCCAGGACGTCATCGTTCGGGAGATCGACTGTGGTACCGACAAAGGGATTCGGATCAGTGCGATCACGGATGGAAAAGAGGAGATCGAAAAGCTGTCTGACCGCCTCATCGGCCGGACCTGCTTTGAGACCGTGCGCCATCCGGAGACGGGAGAAGTCATTATTGGCCGCAATGAAGAGATTAGTGAAGATATTGCCGACGAAATCGTCAAAGCCGGTATTAAAGACGTCTACATCCGTAACGTTCTCGCTTGCCGCACCAGTCATGGCGTCTGCAAACGCTGCTATGGGCGCAACCTGGCGACCGGTGCTGAAGTGGAAATCGGGGAATCGGTCGGCATTATTGCCGCACAATCGATCGGTGAACCGGGTACGCAGCTGACGATGCGTACGTTCCACACGGGTGGTGTGGCTGGTGACGATATCACGCAAGGTTTGCCGCGGATTCAGGAGCTGTTCGAGGCGCGGAATCCGAAAGGGCAGGCGGTGATCACCGAGATTGACGGTGAAGTGATCGACATCCGCGAAGGAAAAGACCGTCGCGAGATCGAAGTGCGCGGCGAAGCGGAAAACAAAGTATACGCCGTACCGTACGGCGCGCGGATCAAAGTATCGGTTGGCAGCAAGCTGAGTGCGGGGGATGAACTGACCGAGGGTTCCGTAGACCCGAAAGAGATGCTCAAGGTTCGCGGCTTGCGCGGTGTGTCCAACTACATCCTGCAAGAAGTGCAAAAGGTATACCGGATGCAGGGGGTAGAGATCAACGACAAGCACATCGAAGTGATGATCCGGCAGATGCTGCGGAAGATCCGTGTTGTCGACAATGGCGAGACCGACTTGCTGCCAGGGTCCTATGTGGAAGTGCACGAATTCGAGCAGGCCAACGCCAAAGTGCTGCTGGAAGGCAGAAGACCGGCAGTTGGACGTCCGGTGCTGCTGGGGATTACCAAAGCTTCGCTGGAAACCGACTCGTTCCTGTCTGCCGCCTCCTTCCAGGAGACGACGCGCGTCCTGACCGACGCTGCGATCAAAGGAAAAGTGGATCGACTGCTCGGCCTCAAGGAGAACGTGATTATCGGAAAACTGATCCCTGCAGGCACGGGCATGTCCCGCTACCGCAGCACACGAGTGGTGACCAAGACCGAATACGAAGCAAATCTAAACCAGGAAGAAGCAGAGAAAGAAGCTGTACCGGTGGCAGAATAGCGATCGAAACAGGTGCCCATCTCGTGATGGGCACCGCTTTTCCCACCGAATCTCTGCATTGCAAAAAGACGCAAAAACTGAGTTGACATTGCGATATCGACCTGATATTATATTCTAGTGTGCCTGATACCTTTGCTTTGGAGGATATGAAGTCATGTCTTATGAAAAAGTGGAGCGGGCCAAGGAGCTGACCATCGGGATCAAGCAGACGATCAAAGCGGTGGAGTCAGGACAGGTAGAAGAAGTCTACCTATCCGAGGATGCCGACAAGCGTCTGATCCAAAAAGTGCAGCTGCTTTGCAAGGAAAAGGGTGTTCCAGTCATTTACGTCGATTCCATGCGCCGTCTTGGGAAGGCGTGCGGAATAGAGGTCGGTGCAGCAGCTGCTGCGATCAAAAAGACTGTATGAGATGTTTTTGTTTTGCAGGCTGTTTGGCAGCTTGCCAGACAAGAACTTTCTATTTGACCCAAAAATGACTCACCTGGATCTGTGGTCTTAAAGATGGGTAAAAGGAAGGGGGTACAGCATCATGCCTACAATCAACCAATTAGTGCGCAAGGGTCGTAAAGACAAGTTTGTGAAGTCGAAGTCCCCGGCTCTGCAAAAGGGGTACAACAGCTTCAAAAAGTCGCAAACGAACCAAAGCTCTCCGCAAAAACGCGGTGTATGCACCCGCGTAGGTACGATGACGCCGAAGAAACCAAACTCCGCGCTTCGTAAATACGCTCGTGTGCGCTTGACCAACGGCATCGAGGTTACCGCATACATCGGCGGTATCGGCCATAACCTGCAGGAGCACAGCGTTGTGCTTGTGCGTGGCGGCCGGGTAAAAGACCTGCCAGGGGTTCGTTACCATATCGTGCGTGGCGCACTGGATACGGCTGGCGTTAACAACCGTATGCAAGGCCGCTCCAAATATGGTACGAAACGTCCGAAAGAAGCCAAAAAATAAGCCAAAAAATAAGCGATCCACACAGCATATGCAGCAACAGATCTTAGAAAAAGGAGGGGAACAAGATGCCTCGTAAAGGACCGGTTGCCCGTCGGGATGTATTGCCTGATCCGATCTACAACAGCAAGTTGGTTACCCGCCTCATCAACCGCATGATGATTGATGGGAAGCGTGGTGTCGCGCAGAACATTCTGTACAACGCATTTGGTATCGTACAGGAGCGCACTGGCCGCGATCCGATGGAAGTGTTTGAAGAAGCACTGAAAAATATCATGCCTGTACTGGAAGTAAAAGCTCGCCGTGTCGGTGGTGCGAACTACCAGGTGCCGATCGAAGTGAAGCCTGAGCGCCGTACGACGCTGGGTCTGCGTTGGTTGGTCAACTACGCTCGCACTCGCGGTGAGAAAACCATGCAGGAGCGTTTGGCAAACGAAATTATCGATGCAGCCAACAACACAGGTGCCGCTGTCAAAAAACGTGAGGATACTCACAAAATGGCAGAAGCAAACAAAGCATTTGCGCACTATCGTTGGTAGAATCCAAAGCGGGTGTCCGCTTTGGATGCCTGCATATTCTCACATATGAGGAAGGAAGGAGCATTCCGAGATGGCTCGCGAGTTTTCTCTAGCGAATACGCGCAACATCGGGATCATGGCCCATATCGACGCTGGAAAAACGACCACGACAGAGCGCATTCTGTTTTACACCGGTCGTGTCCACAAGATTGGGGAAGTGCACGAAGGTGCCGCAACCATGGACTGGATGGAGCAAGAGCAAGAGCGTGGTATTACCATCACCTCTGCTGCCACAACTGCTCAATGGAAAGGCCACCGCATCAATATCATCGATACACCAGGACACGTAGACTTCACGGTTGAAGTAGAACGTTCCCTGCGCGTACTCGATGGTACGGTTGCAGTTTTTGATGCCAAGGGCGGAGTCGAGCCTCAATCGGAGACAGTTTGGCGTCAGGCGGACAACTATGGTGTGCCGCGTATCTGCTACATCAACAAGATGGATATCATTGGCGCCAACTTCGACATGTGTGTAGACCAGATCCGTGACCGACTTGGTGCAAACCCTGTGCCGATCCAATATCCGATCGGAGCAGAGGACAATTTCACCGGTATCGTCGACCTGGTTACCATGCAGGCTTATACCTACACGGATGACCTGGGTACACGGACGGAAGCACACGACATTCCAGACGACTTGAAAGAGAAGTGTGAACAACTGCACCTGCAGCTTGTCGAAGCAGCTGCCGAGCAAGACGAGGAACTGATGATGAAGTACCTCGAAGGTGAAGAGCTGACGATCGAGGAGATCAAAGGCGCTCTCCGCAAAGGTACGGTAGAAGTCAAGCTGGTTCCGGTCCTGTGTGGTTCTTCTTATAAAAACAAAGGTGTTCAGCTGATGCTTGATGCTGTGGTGGACTACCTGCCGTCTCCGCTGGACGTACCTGCGATCAGAGGTACGCTGCCGGATTCGGAGGAAGAGGTTACGCGTGAATCTGACGACAACGGCCCATTCTCGGCGTTGGCGTTCAAGATCATGACCGACCCGTATGTTGGTAAGCTGACTTTCTTCCGCGTTTATTCCGGTACGCTTTCTTCCGGTTCTTATGTCTTGAACTCGACCAAAGGCAAGCGCGAGCGCGTCGGTCGTATTCTGCAGATGCACGCCAACCACCGCGAAGAGATTCCGGTCGTATACTCTGGCGATATCGCAGCTGCAGTAGGTTTGAAAGAAACGACAACCGGTGACACACTGTGTGACGAGAAAGCGCCAGTCATTCTGGAGTCCATGCAGTTCCCAGAGCCAGTCATCGACGTGGCAATCGAGCCGAAGTCGAAAGCGGACCAAGATAAAATGGGTGTGGCTCTGTCCAAGCTGGCTGAAGAAGATCCTACTTTCCGGGCCCGGACAGACGAAGAGACAGGTCAGACAATTATCGCCGGTATGGGTGAGCTTCACCTGGAGATCATCGTAGACCGTCTGAAGCGCGAGTTTAAAGTGGATGCCAACGTTGGCGCTCCGCAAGTCGCGTATCGTGAAACGTTCCGCGGATCGGCTAAAGTCGAAGGGAAGTTTGTTCGCCAATCTGGTGGCCGTGGTCAATACGGGCACGTTTGGGTGGAGTTCTCCCCGCTTGAGCCAGGTCAAGGCTTCGAGTTTGAAAACAAAATCGTCGGTGGCGTAGTGCCGAGAGAATACGTACCGGCTGTTCAGGCTGGTATTGAAGAAGCGATGAAGAACGGCGTATTGGCCGGCTATCCGCTGGTTGATATCAAAGCTGTTCTCGTTGACGGTAGCTACCACGATGTTGACTCCTCTGAGATGGCATTTAAAGTAGCTGGTTCTCTCGCATTGAAAGAAGCAGCGAAAAAATGTAATGCTGTTATCTTGGAACCTGTGATGAGAGTCGAAGTTACTGTACCGGAAGAGTACATGGGTGACGTAATGGGTGACCTCAACTCCCGCCGTGGACGGATCGAAGGGATGGAAGCTCGCGCTAATGCGCAGGTGATCCGCGCCATGGTTCCGCTGGCGGAGATGTTTGGCTACTCTACTGTGCTGCGTTCGCGCACCCAAGGTCGCGGTCAGTACTCGATGCATCTCGACCACTACGAAGAAGTGCCGAAGAGCATCGCTGACGAGATCATCAAAAAGGCAAAAGGCGAATAAAACGCCAAGTTCCATCTTTTACGTGTACAAAGAAAGGTTTACAATATGGTTGGGCAGATCAACCCGATAGGGTAAACCTTTCTTTCATTTAATTAACCCTTACCGTTTAAGGAGGATTAGGTTCACATGGCAAAAGAAAAATTTGAGCGGAGTAAACCGCATGTAAACATTGGTACGATCGGTCACGTTGACCACGGTAAAACCACGCTGACTGCTGCAATCACCACTGTACTTGCTTCTCAAGGGAAAGCAAAAGCAATGGACTACGGCAGCATCGACGCTGCTCCGGAAGAGCGCGAGCGCGGTATCACGATCAACACGGCACACGTTGAGTATGAAACGGAAAACCGCCACTATGCTCACGTTGACTGCCCAGGCCACGCCGACTACGTGAAAAACATGATCACCGGTGCAGCTCAAATGGACGGAGCAATCCTGGTTGTATCCGCTGCTGACGGTCCGATGCCGCAAACGCGCGAGCACATCCTGCTCTCCCGCCAAGTAGGTGTTCCGTACATCGTAGTCTTCATGAACAAGTGCGACATGGTAGACGACGAAGAGCTGTTGGAACTGGTTGAAATGGAAATCCGCGACCTGCTGTCGCAATATGAGTTCCCTGGTGACGACATTCCGGTCATCAAAGGATCCGCTCTGCAAGCTCTGGAAAACCCGGGCAGCGATTGGGGACAAAAAATCATCGAGCTGATGGATGCAGTAGATGCCTACATCCCTACCCCTGAGCGTGCTACTGACAAGCCGTTCCTGATGCCGGTAGAGGACGTATTCACCATCACTGGTCGTGGTACCGTTGCTACCGGTCGTGTAGAGCGCGGTATCGTAAAAGTGGGTGACTCCGTAGAAATCGTTGGTCTGGCTGAAGAGACCAAGTCTACTACTGTAACAGGTGTAGAGATGTTCCGCAAACTGCTCGACCAAGCAGAAGCTGGTGACAACATCGGTGCCCTGCTCCGTGGTGTTGAGCGTAAGGAAATCGAGCGCGGTCAATGTCTGGCCAAGCCGGGTTCCGTTAAACCTTACACCAAGTTTAAGTGCGAAGTATACGTACTGTCCAAAGAAGAGGGCGGCCGTCACACTCCGTTCTTTGCCAACTACCGTCCGCAATTCTACTTCCGTACCACGGACGTTACTGGCATCATCAAACTGCCGGAAGGCGTTGAGATGATTATGCCTGGTGACAACACCGAGTTTGAAGTAGAACTGATCGCACCGGTAGCAATGGAGCAAGGTACTCGCTTCGCTATCCGCGAAGGTGGCCGTACTGTAGGTGCTGGAGTCGTATCGCAAATCGTTGAGTAATCGACTGGGAAAAAACCTGGCAACGTACAGTTGTCAGGTTTTTTTAATGTATAAGCGTATATAACTGAGGGGAGCCGAAGTGCTCCCCTTCAGACTGTAGACAAAGGGGGGGAGGGCGTGGGGGAGAACGTCCCTTTTCCCTCCAGTCACTCCGTTGCCAACCTCCAGGGAAGCAAAACTGTCCACTGCGCCAGCACGAAGCGGGCGGGCACCACTATCATACCGCCACCATGTACGGCGGCTTTATTTTGCGTCCGTCTAACGCGGATTTTTTCAAGGATGTCATCACGGAACGAACGATCAAGAAAGTGATCAGTGAATACAATCCCATCACACAGATGAGGGGCAAGTTTGGCGACCCGATCTGGAATGAGAATTACGCGGTGATCTACCCCTTTTTCGCCGGGATGGGGGATGCCAAGTCGAAGACCCGGCAACCGCTTTGAGGCCCATCGGAAGATTCGTTGACATGAGAACTAGCTGAATCCAATAGTGTGTCAAGAATTTGGATTACGCTAGGCGCGGACACGATAGCCCATCAATATAGGAGCGTAGGGGGAGAGATGACGAAAAGTCTGGTTAAACTGGCAGAGCAGAAATTGTTTAAATTCTAATGAATGAATAAAGTAATAGTTAGGACACGTTTTCATATGGGTATCCCCTCTTTATTTGATAATTTATTACATTGGTATTATTGCTAAATATGGATACAAATGGTATTATGTAAGAGATTTAGAAAGGCGGAACAATTATGAGCTTCAAAAAATTTATGTCGCTTACGCTTTTAACTCTTTTGCTACTATCTAGTGTTTTTACAAACTCATTATTTGCAAGTGAGGAAGTAGTAGCAGAACAAAAACCTAAGTCAAGCTCTGAAGTCTTTCGTATCGAAGAGCTTGACGAGCATCCAGATGTGGTGGAATTCCTTGAGAAGAATCATCTTTATGACGAATTGCAAGAATTTGTCGATAATCCCGACGTACAACCTCTAGAGAAATCTGATACTAATTTTAGTGCTGAAGAAAAGAAGAGATTAGAAGAAAAGTATGGCTTAGTAATGTCAGAGCCAACGACTGAGCCTATACAAAATGACATACAGATTGGGGTTATACGTAACGCTGACGACATAGATGGACTTATTGCAATAAGACTTCTGGCATATGACTGGGGATGCAATTTAGAGCTAGTGCATCTACAACTTGGTGTTGACCCAGTAGATAGCATCATTGGGACTGTAACAAAATACAATAAGGATGGGAGAAGTTGGGATTGGGTAGACTCAAAACCTGTAAAGGAGACGAATGTAAAAAGCGGATCTTTTTATGGTTGGCGTACTCGAATCAGTGCAGTTGCGGATTATTTTGAATTTGACTTGACTGTCACTGACGAAGGGAATTCTCTTCCCTATACAAATAAGGGTATCATTAATGCGTCGAACGAAAGGTATAACTTCAATACAGATATTTACAAAGAGTTGTCATCGTTGGGTGGTCATCGGCATCATCTTGTTTCAAAAAAAGCTTTAGAAGTGGCTGGATTTGATCCTAACTATGCTCCCGCCATTAGAATGATAGTGGAAGATCATTATAATACACCTAACTATGGAGGGAACACAAAATTCCGTCAGAAAGAGATCGAACTACTGAAGAAACAAAAATATAGTGAATTAATAGAATTCGAACTTGAAGCCCTAGCAAATTCTGAGGACTCAGAAGAGAGATTTGATAATCTTTACTTTAAATACGAAGAAGAACTAGGAGAAGCAGTATTGATGTATGAAGATTATTTTGGTTCAAACGAAAACTAAGATGTATCCACGATGATAAATAAGGAGTTCCTTTTCATAAGCAAGGTTTCATCATTTCTTAGAACATATCAGAAGGATTCCTTTTCTTAACCTCAGAAAGGAGAATGATAATGGATACCCTACTCATTGAACCAGGTATCGGAATTGGCCCCATAAAACTTGGGATGACCGAAAGGGAAGTGAAGGATACCTTACAAGCATTTTCAGAAAAATACTTGAAGATAGATCGTCACTTTAGCTTTTACAGTTTGTTTAAGACACGTTATGACTCTGACGGTAAAGTCATATTTGTAGAACTTTGTTGCTATGCTAAGGAACACTTCAACTGCCTGTTTCGGGATATCGATGTATTCAACACGAAAGCAGAAGAGCTTGTGGAAATGATTGATAGGATATCAAGGTATGACCGAACCCATTGGGAAGTAGGATGTACTTACATTTTCCCAGAACTAGGCTTAACTCTTTGGAGACCTTCTGAGTTTAAAGAAGAAGACATGGAAGCAGAATGGTTTAAAGAGTTGCGTCCAGACATTCAAGAAGACGAAATGAGAAATCTATATTTTCAAACCGTTGCTGTGTGGTCGGAGTTAATTTAATGGTATAGAAAAATCATAAACATCCCCCTAGAATCATCTGGAGGGGATGTTCCAGTTCTTAAATCTCGTTTACACGAAAGTCTCAAGATGAAAGAGGAGGAATGTTTTATGTTGGCAAACATCTTGGAACGCAGTGGGGATCACAAGAACTTTTGGGCGGAGTTGTTCGCCACCAAGCAAAATGACATGGCCATTCAAGCCAATGTGGTCGGGTTGGAAACTCACAAATTAAATGGAGAGTCTGTCCGCTGCTGGGTGTTGGAGGTAGAGCCGACCGGGACTGTGAAGGGAATTGTGCCACGGATGGAAACCGGTTTGAGAAAACATCTGAAATGAGCGAGTTTCTAGGTCAATCCATGCCGGTCATGATTCTGCATATTGATCAGGAAGCGGGGCAGGTTCTTTGTAAGTCGAACCCGTGCGATTGCCTTGATGCAGGAGATTGCGCTAAGGCGCATGAAAGCGGGAGATCAATACAAGAGCCGTCACAAAAGTGAGCCAGAATCGAATAGCACTTCCATACCCTCCGACCAAGAATTCCTCTCAAAATCACCTCCTGCCTGCCCACGAACATTTTACTCATACCATTTCGATCCTTCTTCCGAATACATAACAATGATCCGGCAATCTCTTCGGGATTTACCAGAACGCCCTGCTTTTCATGAATTTATCGAGTGGCTCGATTGCGGCAATCAAAAATCTCCATAACGAATAGGAAAGCGGTATGCTACAATACACCAATAGAGTAAGAACGAGTCAGGGAGAAGGGAAACCATGCAGCAAAGTGAGAAATATATCTACGTTATCTTGACCGGGGTCATTACGCTTTGGGGTCTGAACGTGGTGATGGTCAAGTATCTCTCTTTTTTTCCGCCGGTGCTGATTGCAGCGATTCGCATGACGATTGCTGCTTCCGTGCTGCTTCCGTTTGTGCTTTGGAAAGTGGGAAGAACGAAACTGCAGTGGCAGGACTGGCTGTTGATCATCGGTGTGAGTGCCAGTTCGATCACCCTGCACCAAATCTTTATCGCTTGGGGTGTTCAACATACATCGGCTGGCAATACCTCTCTCATTCTCGGATTAAACCCGTTGGTAACCGCACTGCTTGCCGTTCCATTCCTGGGTGAACCCCTAACAAAAAGAAAAGTGGTCGGGATCGGCATTGGCCTCATTGGTGTGCTGATTGTGGTGCTGTCGCAAACGGGAGAAGGCGGCGTTGCGTTGCGCGGCTTTGGTGACCTTTTGATTTTTCTGTCGATGCTGATGTACGTGATCGGGGGGCTGCTCATTCGAAAAGCAACAGCTCGAGGAACACACGTACTGGTGGTAACCGCCTATTCTCATGCAATTGCCTCCGTGCTCCTCTGGTCGACTGCTATACTGGTGTATCCGGCAGCGGTATTCAGCTCGATTGACACAGAGCCGTTTACCTGGCTGGTGATCGTCGTGTCGGGAGCCTTGGCAACCGGTCTTGGCACACTAGGCTGGAACCATGGCATCAGGCAGTTGGGAGCAGGCAGAACATCAGTTTTTCTCAACGGTATGCCGCTAACCAGTTTATTATTTGCGGCACTGCTGTTAGGCGAATCGCTGGGACTGCTTCATCTGCTGGCGCTGGCAATGATCATAATGGGGGTCTACCTTGGTTCCTATCAACGGAGTTCAGCACCGCTCGCCGTAACGAAACTAGGCAAACAACTGAATGGATGAAAGAAAGAAAACCAAGCGAGAGATCACTCCTGCCCCGCTTGGTTTTCTTCTATTGTATTGACCATATGGTGCGCGATCATCGTCATCCGCTGGAAAATCGTCTGCCGTATCGGCCCCTCCAATCCGATTCGATCCATCGCTTCACTCATGCAGGATAGCCAAGCCTGCGCCCTTGTCGGGGTGATTGGGAACGGCAGATGACGGGCCCGAAGCATCGGGTGGCCATAACGCTGGCTGTAAAGAGCGGGCCCGCCGAGATATTGCGTGAGAAAGCAGTATTGCTTTTCCTTTACCTGCGTAAAATCCTCGGGGAACAGCGGGGATAGGTCTGGGTTCTGCTTCACCAGGTCGTAAAAGTTGTCAACCAGATTGGCTATTGTCTCGGATCCGCCGATCAGCTCGTATGGATTGTCATGCAGTTGAGCCATATGGGTGCCTCCTTTTGATAGGTAAGGATCTGCCGTCTATTGTATCACAAATGGAAACTCTCAGATGAGAATCACCTCTGGCATTGGCAGTCAGTTCCGCTTGCGCTTTGCAACGAGAATCGGTAACATAGGCAAGGTGAGCCCAAAACTGGATTCCGACAAGCATTTGTACAGGAAAAGGGACCAAGCGATGAAAGAAAAAATTCTTGCGTCGCCTATTCGTTTTTAGTACAATAGTGAATGTTGGTCATGGACTTGCGATGAAGTGGGAGGTTGCTGACACGCCTGGCCCCTTTGCCATGGCTGGGGTGCGGGATATTTCCACGGAGAAATGTCCGTTCATAAAATGGGCGAAAAAGGAGGGACTCAAATGGCAAAACAAAAGATTCGTATCCGTTTGAAGGCGTACGATCACAAAATCCTCGATCAGTCTGCTGAGAAAATCGTAGAAACAGCGAAACGTTCCGGTGCCAACGTATCTGGACCGATTCCGCTTCCTACGGAAAAGGCAGTGTACACGATTCTGCGTGCTGTGCATAAGTACAAGGATTCTCGTGAACAGTTCGAAATGCGTACACATAAACGCTTGATCGACATTCTGAATCCGACGCCGCAAACGGTTGACGCACTGATGCGCCTTGACCTGCCGTCTGGTGTGGATATCGAGATCAAGTTGTAAGAACAAAACGCGACACACGCGCGAGCGTTGTCTTGAAGCTAGGCCAACAATGCGGTCCCGGCGCAGCTCGGGAACGGATTTAAGCATAGTGAGAGTGGTCATTCGTAGTGCGAAGAAAAACGAAACAAGTACAGGAGGTGGCACAAATGACCAAAGGAATCTTAGGGAAGAAACTGGGCATGACCCAAGTGTTCGGTCCGAACGGTACCGCGATCGCTGTAACTGTGATTGAAGCTGGTCCTTGCGTGGTTCTGCAGAAGAAGGATCAGGACAACGACGGTTATGAAGCGATTCAGATCGGCTATGAGGACAAGAAAGAACACCGCGCAAACAAGCCTGAGAAGGGGCATGCAGCGAAAGCCAACACGGCACCTAAGCGCTTCGTCCGCGAGATTAGCGGAGTAAACCTCGGTGAGTACGAGGTAGGTCAGGAGTTAAAAGCTGATATTTTTGCCGCAGGAGACGTTGTTGACGTGGCAGGTGTGACCAAGGGGAAAGGGTTCCAGGGTGCGATCAAGCGTCACAACCAAGCTCGTGGACCGATGGCTCACGGTTCCCGTTACCATCGTGGTCCTGGTTCGCTCGGTGCGATCGCTCCGAACCGCGTGTTTAAAGGTCAGACGCTGCCAGGACAAATGGGTGGCGACAACGTGACGATTCAAAACCTGGAAGTCGTCAAAGTGGACGCTGACCGCAATCTGATTCTGGTTAAAGGTTCCGTGCCTGGTCCGAAAAACAGCTACGTGGTTGTTCGTTCGGCAGTCAAGAACAAGTAAGGAAAGGAGGAACTGACATGCCAAAAGTAGCTCTTTACAATCAAACAGGCGCACAGGTGGGAGAAATCGAACTGGCGGACAGCGTATTCGGTATCGAGCCCAACCAAGCTGTGCTTTATGATGCGATCGTGATGCAGCAGGCGTCCCAACGCCAAGGCACCCACGACGTAAAAAATCGTTCGGAAGTACGTGGCGGCGGCCGCAAGCCGTGGCGCCAAAAAGGTACAGGTCGTGCCCGTCAAGGTTCGATCCGTGCTCCGCAATGGAAAGGCGGCGGTGTAGTTTTTGGCCCGACTCCGCGCAAATACGGTTACAAACTGAACCGTAAAGTGCGTCGTCTGGCGCTGAAATCGGCACTGTCCACCAAGGTGCAAAACAACGAACTGCTGGTACTGGAAGAACTGAGCCTCTCTGCTCCGAAGACCAAGGAGATGGCAGGCGTACTGAGCAACCTGAAAGCAGATCGCAAAGCACTGATCGTAACATCCGAGTTTGATCAAAACGTAGCTCTTTCTTCCCGCAACATCCCGGGAGTAAAGTTCATCGATGCTGCCGGCATTAATGTTCTCGATTTGGTCGCTCACGACAAGGTGATCGTAACGAAAGATGCGGTTGCTAAAGTAGAGGAGGTGCTCGCCTAATGAAGAGCCTGTACGATATCATCAAGCGCCCTATCATTACGGAGCGCACCACCGATATGATGGCAGAGAAAAAGTACGTGTTTGAAGTTCCGATGAAAGCGAACAAAACCGAGATCAAGCAAGCGGTTGAAAAAATCTTTGGCGTGAAGGTAGCGGCAGTGAACACGATTCGCATGCCTGCGAAGCCAAAACGCTACGGGAAATATGCCGGATACACCTCCGAGTGGAAAAAAGCGATTGTCAAGCTGACGGCTGACAGCAAAGAGCTGGAATTCTACGAAGGCGTGTAATCTCGACGACTATCGATAAGGAGGGAATAAAAAATGGGAATCAAAAAATTTAAACCGACTTCTCCTGGTCGTCGCCAAATGACGGTTTCTACCTTTGAAGAGATCACTACCTCCACTCCGGAGAAATCTCTATTAGCCCCGCTTTCCAAAAAAGCAGGCCGCAACAACCAAGGTAAAATTACCGTTCGTCATCAAGGTGGCGGTCACAAGCGGAAATATCGCGTGATCGATTTCAAACGCAACAAGGACGGCATTCCTGGTCGCGTCGCTTCGATCGAATACGATCCGAACCGTTCCGCAAACATTGCGCTGATCAACTACGCAGATGGTGAAAAGCGCTACATCCTGGCGCCACTGGGACTGAAAGTAGGCGACACGATCATCTCCGGACCGGACGCCGATATCAAGACTGGGAACGCTCTGCCGCTGGAAAACATTCCGGTTGGTACGACCATTCACAACATCGAACTGAAGCCTGGCAAAGGCGGACAGCTGGCTCGTGCCGCTGGTGCCGAAGCACAACTGCTCGGTCGTGACGGTGAGTTCGTGATTGTTCGTCTCGGTTCTGGAGAGATCCGCCGCATTCACAGCGAGTGCCGTGCTACGGTTGGACAGGTGGGCAACCTCGACCACGAACTGATCAACATCGGTAAAGCAGGCCGCTCCCGCTGGCTGGGCAAACGGCCGACTGTTCGCGGTAGCGTCATGAACCCGAACGATCACCCGCACGGTGGTGGGGAAGGTCGCGCTCCGATCGGACGCAAAGCACCGGTTACGCCTTGGGGCAAACCGACGCTCGGTCTTAAGACTCGCAAGAAAAACAACAAGTCCGACAAGTACATTGTTCGTCGCCGTAAGAAGAAGTAAGGTAAGCTGATAGAATAACCGAACGCTTAAAAGCGAAGGGAGGTTCACTTATGGGTCGCAGCTTGAAAAAAGGACCTTTCGTGGATGACCACTTGATGAAAAAAGTGGTGGAGTTGAACGAGAAGAACGAGAAGCGCGTGGTAAAAACCTGGTCTCGCCGCTCTACGATTTTCCCTGAATTCGTTGGCCACACGTTCGCCGTATACGATGGTCGCAAACATGTCCCGGTTTATGTCTCCGAAGATATGGTAGGCCACAAACTGGGAGAGTTCGCACCGACTCGTACCTTCAAGGGGCACGTCGACAACGACAAAAAATCCAGGAAGCGTTAATTTCTCTTCATAGAGAGGAGGTACAACTGATGGAAGCAAAAGCAGTTGCTCGCTATATTCGCATTGCTCCTCGTAAAGTCCGCCTCGTCGTGGACCTGATCAGAGGAAAGGAAGTGGGCGAAGCGCTGGCGATCTTGAAGCACACGCCAAAAGCGGCTTCCCCGGTAGTGGAAAAACTTCTGATGTCGGCTATAGCCAACGCAGAACACAACTACGAGATGGATCCCAACAACCTCGTTGTAGGAAAAGTATTCGTTGACCAAGGTCCAACGCTCAAGCGTTTCCGTCCTCGCGCCATGGGACGTGCAAGCCGCATTAACAAACGGACCAGCCACATCACAGTGGTACTGAACGAGAAATAAGGAGGGAATAGTGTGGGTCAAAAGGTAAGTCCGGTTGGTCTTCGGGTTGGCATTATCCGCGACTGGGAATCCAAATGGTACGCCGATAAGGATTTTGCCGCTCTGTTGCATGAAGACCTTCGCATCCGCAAATATATCAAAGACCGTCTGAAAGACGCTGCCGTCTCCACGATCGAAATCGAGCGCGCGGCTAACCGTGTAAATGTAACGATTCACACAGCGAAGCCCGGTATGGTTATCGGGAAGGGTGGAGCCGAAGTCGAAACGCTGCGCAAAGCCCTCAACGATCTGACCGGCAAACGGGTTCACATCAATATCAGCGAAGTGAAGAAACCTGATCTGGACGCTACGCTTGTAGCTGAAAATATCGCTCGCCAGCTGGAAAACCGGATTTCATTCCGCCGTGCGCAGAAGCAGACGATTGCTCGTACCATGCGTTCAGGTGCGAAAGGAATCAAGACACTGGTTAGCGGACGTCTGGGCGGAGCCGATATCGCCCGTTCCGAAGGTTACAGCGAGGGTACGGTGCCTCTTCATACCCTTCGTGCGGATATCGACTACGGCACGGCTGAAGCGCACACCACGTACGGACGCATCGGTGTGAAAGTATGGATCTACCGTGGTGAAGTGCTTCCTACGAAAAAGAACGTTGCCAATGAGGAAGGAGGCAAGTAATCATGTTGATGCCGAAACGCGTGAAACACCGCAAGCAGCATCGCGGTCGCATGAGCGGTAACGCCAAAGGTGGAACCACGATTGCGTTTGGTGAATACGGTTTGCAAGCACTCGAGCCCTCTTGGGTAACCAACCGTCAAATCGAGGCGGCCCGTATTGCGATGACTCGTTACATCCGCCGCGGTGGTAAAGTATGGATCAAAATTTTCCCTGACAAACCGGTTACCCAAAAGCCATTGGAAGTACGGATGGGTTCCGGTAAAGGTTCTCCTGAGCACTGGGTGGCTGTAGTAAAGCCAGGCAAGATCATGTTTGAACTTGCCGGTGTACCAGAAGAAGTAGCTCGTGAAGCAATGCGCCTCGCTATGCACAAACTGCCGATCAAGTGTAAGTTTGTGAAGCGTGAAGAGTTAGGTGGTGACGCACATGAAGGCTAATGAACTACGCAATCTGACCACTGCCGAGATCGAACGCAGCATCAACTCGCTGAAAGAAGAACTGTTCAACCTTCGCTTCCAATTGGCGACCGGTCAACTGGAAAATACGTCTCGTATCAAGCAAGTGCGCAAGGACATTGCCCGTGCGAAAACCATCTTGCGCCAACGTGAATTGGGAATCGGTTAAAAAGGGAAGGAGGTTTGATTGATGACGGCAGAACGCAATCAGCGCAGAACCATGGTAGGACGCGTGGTATCTGACAAGATGGACAAAACCATCGTAGTGTTGGTTGAGACCTATAAAAAGCACCCGCTGTACGCCAAGCGTGTGAAATACTCGAAGAAGTTCAAGGCTCACGACGAGAACAACAAGGCAAAGACAGGCGATATCGTAGAGATCATGGAGACTCGCCCGCTCTCCCGCGACAAACGTTTCCGCCTTGTTCGGATCGTCCAAGAAGCTGTTATTGTATAACGTAACGTTCGGAGCAAATCCGAAAGGAGGGACCTTGAGATGATTCAAACGCAAAGCAGGCTGGCTGTTGCTGACAACTCCGGCGCAAAAGAACTGATGTGCATCAAAGTACTGGGTGGTTCCGGCCGCAAGACGGCTAACATCGGGGACGTTATCGTATGTTCGGTAAAATCCGCTACACCCGGAGGCGTTGTCAAGAAAGGTCAGGTAGTGCGGGCGGTTATCGTACGCAGCAAGCGTGGTGTCCGCCGCAACGACGGATCGTACATCCGCTTTGATGAAAACGCAGCGGTGATTATCCGCGACGACAAATCTCCTCGCGGTACGCGTATTTTTGGACCGGTAGCACGCGAACTTCGCGAGAAAGATTTCATGAAGATCATTTCCCTCGCTCCAGAGGTTCTGTAATCCGCTTCAACATGTCATGCAGTTCGTTCGATAGGAGGTGCACCAAACGATGCACGTGAAGAAAGGCGATACCGTTATCGTGATTGCGGGCAAAGACAAGGGCAAAAAGGGTCGTGTACTGGCTGCCTATCCGAAACAAGAGCGGGTGTTGGTAGAAGGGATCAACCTGGTGAAGAAGCATACCCGGCCGTCCCAAGCCAACCCGCAGGGCGGAATTGTTACGCAGGAAGCTGCCATTCACGTATCCAACGTTTCGTTGATTGATCCAAAGTCCGGCCAACCTACCCGCATTGGGTACAAGGTATTGGACAACGGTAAAAAAGTACGGGTTGCAAAAAAATCTGGCGAAGTAATCGACAAGTAGTCAGGTCGGAAGGGAGGTTGTCTTAGATGGCAGCAAGATTAAAAGAAAAGTACTTGAACGAGATCGTTCCAAGCCTGATGGCGAAGTTTAACTATAGCTCGATCATGCAGGTACCGAAAGTAGAGAAGATCGTGATTAACATGGGGGTTGGCGAAGCGGTCGGCAACGCCAAAGCCCTTGACTCTGCTGTAGAGGACCTGCAAATCATCTCCGGTCAAAAGCCGGTTGTAACACGCGCAAAGAAATCGATCGCCGGTTTCAAACTGCGTGAAGGGATGGCGATCGGGGCGAAAGTGACGCTGCGCGGTGAGCGTATGTACCACTTCCTCGACAAGCTAATGAATGTATCCCTGCCGCGCGTACGTGACTTCCGCGGTATTTCCCCGAAAGCGTTCGACGGACGCGGAAACTACACGCTCGGGTTGAAAGAACAGCTGATCTTCCCCGAAATCGAGTACGACAAGATCGATAAAGTTCGCGGTATGGACGTCGTCATCGTGACCTCCGCGAAAACGGATGAAGAAGCGCGTGAATTGTTGTCGCAAATGGGTATGCCATTCCGGAAATAAACCCTATCGTAAGGAGGGAAACATGTGGCCAAAAAATCGATGATCGTCAAGCAGCAGCGCAAACCGAAATTTGCTGTTCGTGCGTATACCCGCTGCGAACGCTGCGGCCGTCCGCACTCGGTGCTGCGCAAATTCAAACTGTGCCGTATTTGCTTCCGTGAATTGGCCTACAAAGGTCAAATCCCTGGCGTGAAGAAAGCCAGCTGGTAATTTAGACGGGAAGGAGGTTTTTCTGACATGGTTATGACTGATCCAGTTGCAGATATGCTGACCCGTATCCGCAACGCAAACATGGTTCGCCACGAGAAAGTGGAGATTCCTGCATCCAAGCTGAAAAAAGAGATCGCTCGCATCTTGAAAGAAGAAGGTTTCATCCGCGATGCGGAGTTCATTGAAGATAACAAGCAGGGGATTATCCGCCTGTTCCTCAAGTACGGTCCTGACAATGAACGTGTCATTACCGGCCTGAAACGCATCAGCAAGCCTGGACTTCGCGTGTACGCTTCTACCGAACAAATCCCGCGTGTGCTGGGTGGACTTGGTGTGGCGATTCTGTCCACATCATCCGGTGTAATGACTGACAAACAAGCCCGTCAAGCTCACGTAGGCGGAGAGGTTCTCGCATACGTCTGGTAATTAACGATTTACGCACAGGAGGTGCAAGACATGTCTCGTGTCGGTAAAAAACCGATAGCGATCCCTGCAGGCGTTACCGTCAGCATGAACGGTACGGAAATGACGGTAAAGGGCCCTAAGGGTACTCTCGTACGCAACTTTCATCCCGATATCAAAGTGAACATCAGTGAAAACGAGATCGTTGTTGAGCGTCCAAGTGACAACAAGCAGCATCGTTCGCTGCACGGAACGACTCGCGCACTGATTGCCAATATGGTAACTGGTGTTTCCGATGGCTTTACCCGTACGCTGGAACTGGTTGGTGTCGGTTACCGTGCGGCGAAGTCGGGTAAAGGTGTTACCCTTTCGCTCGGGTTCTCCCACCCGGTAGAGATCTCACCGGAAGAGGGAATCGAAATCGAGGTGCCGAACCAAACGACGCTTGTCGTAAAAGGAATCAACAAGGAGCGCGTTGGTCAAGTGGCCGCAGAGATTCGCGCAATCCGCAAACCAGAGCCGTACAAAGGCAAAGGGATTAAGTATAGCGACGAAGTAATTCGCCGCAAAGAAGGCAAAAAAGGTAAGTAAGCTGGTTAGTTCCATGAGAAGGGAGGCCGCGTAATGTTTACGAAAGCCGATAAAAACAAAGCACGGAAAAAACGTCAACTGCGCATTCGCAAACGCCTGACTGGAACAGCAGTGCGCCCGCGTTTGAACGTATTCCGTTCTTCGAAACACATCTACGCTCAGTTGATTGATGATGCATCCGGCAGCACGCTGGTAAGCGCATCTTCACTTGATAAGGAACTGGGACTGGAGAGCGGCAGTAATGTTGACGCTGCTGCTGCAGTAGGCAGCTTGATTGCAAAACGCGCACAGGAAAAGGGATATACGGAAGTCGTATTTGACCGTGGTGGGTACCTCTATCACGGACGTGTCAAAGCTCTGGCAGAAGCTGCTCGTGAGGCTGGCCTGCAATTCTAAGCAACGAGACTGATTGCCTGTAAACAAGGAGGGTAAGGAATGCGTATCGACGCTAGCAAATTAGAGCTGGAAGAGAAAGTCGTCGCCGTTAACCGCGTTGCCAAAGTGGTTAAAGGTGGCCGTCGCTTCAGCTTCAGTGCACTGGTTGTTGTCGGTGACCGCAACGGCCATGTAGGCGCTGGTATGGGGAAAGCACAGGAGGTTCCTGATGCGATCCGGAAAGCTATTGATGACGCGAAGAAAAACTTGGTTCGTGTACCACTTAAGGGAACGACGATCCCACATGAGGTGCTCTGTCACTTCGGTTCCGGCCGCGTACTGATCAAACCGGCTTCTGAAGGTACCGGTGTTATCGCAGGTGGTCCGGTCCGTGCCGTACTTGAGTTGGCCGGTGTGGGCGATGTTTTGAGCAAATCGCTGGGTTCCAACAACCCGATCAACATGGTCAACGCTACGCTGGAAGGGCTGAAACGCCTGAAAACGGCTGATGATGTCGCCAAACTGCGTGGCAAAACGGTCGAAGAACTGTTAGGATAAGGGAGGGAATGAGACATGGCAAAGCTGCAAATCACCCTCAAACGTAGTCTGATTGGCCGTCCTGCCGACCAGCGGGAAACGGCGAAAGCCCTCGGTCTTCGCAAACTGAACCATACTGTTGTGAAAGAAGACAATCCTGCCATGCGCGGGATGATCTTTAAAGTAAAACACTTGGTCGAAGTAAAAGAAGTCGAGGCATAAATCCTGAATCTGTCTGTTAGGAGGTGCGACGCATGAAATTGCATGAACTGAAGCCAGCAGAGGGTTCCCGTCACACCCGCAAGCGTGTTGGCCGCGGTATTGGTAGCGGCACAGGGAAAACCGCAGGTAGAGGGCATAAAGGTCAGAAAGCACGTTCCGGCGGTGGCGTACGTCCTGGTTTCGAGGGTGGTCAAAACCCACTGTACCGTCGTTTGCCAAAGCGCGGCTTCACCAATATCAATCGCAAAGAATACGCGATTGTCAGTCTGGATGCGCTCAACCGTTTTGAAGAGGGGACTGTTGTTACTCCCGAACTGCTGAAACAAACGGGCGTGATCAGTGCACTGCGCGATGGCGTGAAAGTCCTGGCCAATGGCGAATTGAATGTGAAGCTGACCGTGAAAGCTCATAAGTTCTCTGCTTCGGCTGCCGAGAAGATCGCTCAAGTCGGTGGAACAGCCGAGGTGATCTAATGTTAGGGAGTCTCTCCAACATCTTTAAGATAGGCGACTTGCGTCGGAAGGTCATTTTTACCCTTTTGATGCTGGTCGTCTTCCGAATTGGAAGTTTTGTTCCTGTTCCCAACGTAAACGTTGATCTGCTGAAGGAAGCAGGTGCCAACAACAACTTTCTCGGTCTGTTGAATACTTTTTCGGGAGGAGCGTTAGCCAACTTCTCCATTTTTGCGATGGGAATCATGCCGTACATCACGGCATCGATTATCATGCAGCTTCTCTCGATGGATGTAGTTCCAAAGTTTACGCAGTGGGCACGTGAAGGAGAAGTGGGTCGGCGCAAGATCGCCCAAGTCACGCGCTATGGAACGATTATCTTGGGTCTGATCCAATCGATCGGGATGACGATCGGCTTTAATCGGATGTACCCAGGTCTGTTAACAGACACGTCAGTCGGCAGTTATGCGTTGATCGCCCTGACCTTGACGGCAGGTACCGCATTTCTGATGTGGCTTGGCGAACAGATCACGGAAAGAGGGATTGGAAACGGGATTTCCATCCTGATCATGGCAGGGATTGTGGCTGCGATCCCCGGCGGTGTAACCACGATTGCAACGACTCAGTTTGCAAACGCAGGCGATCAGCTCTTCTTCACCATTGTGAAGTTGGTTCTGATCTTGCTGGTGATCGTGGCACTAATCGTTGGAGTGATCTACATCCAACAGGCGATTCGCAAGATCCCTGTTCAATATGCAAAACGAGTGGTTGGCCGCAAAATGTACGGCGGACAGTCCACGCACATTCCGTTGAAGGTTAACTCTGCTGGAGTCATACCCGTCATCTTTGCAATCTCGCTGGTTATCTTCCCAGCGACCGTTGCAAGCTTCTGGGCAGATAATACGGGTGAAGGTGTGGCCAACTGGATCTACCAGCACTTCCAGGTCAACTCACCGCTCGGCATGACACTGTACGCTATCTTGATCATCGGGTTTACCTACTTCTACACATTTGTGCAGATCAACCCTGTTCAAATGGCGGAAAACATGCGTAAAAACGGCGGATATATTCCGGGCATACGCCCTGGCAAAGCTACTGAGGTGTACATCACTCGTACACTCAACCGTCTCACTCTGGCTGGTGCGCTATTCCTGACCATCATCTCGATTCTGCCGTTTTTCTTCAGTGCGTTGGCTGATTTGCCACAGTCGATCTACATCGGGGGTACATCCCTTCTGATCGTAATCGGGGTTTCACTGGATACGATGAAGCAGATCGAAAGCCAGATGATCAAACGTCATTACAAAGGATTTATCAAGTAAGACGGTTTGATCACGGAAGGATGGAGGGAATAACGTGAATATCATACTGATGGGACTGCCAGGCGCAGGAAAAGGTACGCAGGCGGATCGGATTAAAAGCGAGTTCAACATCCCGCACATCTCGACCGGAGATATGTTTCGCGCCGCCGTCAAAGAGGAGACCAAACTGGGGCTGGGGGCCAAGTCCTACATGGATAAAGGGCTGCTGGTTCCCGACGAAGTAACCATAGGTATTGTGCGGGAACGCCTAGGCAATGATGATTGTAAACAAGGGTTTCTACTGGATGGATTTCCGCGAACTGTGCCGCAGGCCGAAGCTCTGACCGAAACATTGAAAGAGATGGGTCAAAGTATCGATCACGTGATTAACATCCAGGTGAGTCGGGATCTGCTGATTGAACGGCTGACTGGAAGGTGGATCTGCCCCGTTTGCGGAACCAGTTACCACACGCTGTTTAACCCACCCAAAGTGGCCGGGGTATGCGACAAGGATGGCGGTAAACTGTACCAGCGAGACGATGATAAATCAGAAGTGGTGACCCAGCGTCTTGACGTAAACATCAAGCAGGCTCAACCCCTTATCGACTACTATAATCAACTAGGGCTGTTACGCAACGTAAACGGTGAACAGGATATTCAGGACGTGTTTGCGGAAATAGCCTCGATCTTGCGAGGGTAGGCGCGAATGATTATCCTCAAATCCGCAGCGGAACTTGGAATTATGCGTGAAGCCGGGCGCATCGTTGCCTTGACACATCAGGAGCTGGCAAAGGCGATTAAACCGGGTGTTACCACAAAAGAGCTGGATGAACTGGCTGAGACATTCATTCGCAGTAAAGGAGCGATTCCTTCTTTTAAAGGCTATGGTGGCTTTCCAGGCAGTATCTGTGCTTCAGTCAACGAGGAACTCGTACATGGAATTCCAGGCAAGCGGACGTTGCAAGAAGGAGACATCATTAGCATTGATGTGGGTGCCCAGTTTCAAGGGTACCATGGAGACTCCGCTTGGACGTACGCAGTCGGCACGATATCCGAAGAAGATCGCCTGTTGATGAGAGTAACAGAAGAGTCGCTGTACCAGGGGTTGGAGCAGGCAGCTCCCGGGGTGCGTCTTTCCGACATCTCTCACGCTGTGCAAATACACGCCGAGGCACAAGGCTTCACGATCGTTCGCGAATATGTGGGGCACGGCGTAGGGCGCGAATTGCACGAGGACCCGCAGATTCCCAATTACGGACCACCGGGCAGAGGCCCGCGGCTGAAACCAGGAATGGTGCTGGCGATCGAGCCGATGGTAAATGCCGGCGAACGTTATGTCCGCACGCTGGAGGACAATTGGACGGTTGTGACGGTCGACGGTAAGAAGTGTGCGCATTACGAACACACCATCGCGATAACGGAAGATGGATATGAGATCTTGACAAAGCCGTAGGAGAAACACATGGTAAGACTGAACACACTGGAAAGGAGAGGAATCAATGCCCAAAGATGATGTCATCGAAGTAGAAGGAACGGTGATCGAGCCGCTGCCGAATGCGATGTTCCGGGTGGAACTGGAGAATGGGCACAAAGTGCTGGCTCACGTATCAGGCAAGATTCGCATGCACTTCATCCGCATTTTGCCTGGGGATCGGGTGACCGTTGAACTATCCCCATACGATTTGACCCGCGGTAGAATTACGTATCGCTATAAATAACGGCAGAATTCATTCTGTGAAAAATGCACGTGCGTTTTTCACCATTACCCCTCAAAAGGGAGGCAAAAACCATGAAAGTGAGACCTTCGGTGAAGCCGATTTGCGAAAAATGCAAAGTCATTCGTCGCAAAGGGAACGTAATGGTTATTTGTGAGAATCCGAAGCACAAGCAAAAACAAGGATAAACCAAGGAGGTGCTGATGCAGCATGGCACGTATTGCAGGCGTTGACTTGCCTCGCGAAAAGCGCGTGGAAATCGCTCTGACCTACATTTTTGGGATCGGTCGTTCCACGTCCCAACGTATTATTGCCGCTACCGGTGTAAATCCGGACACTCGCGTTCGCGATCTGACGGAAGACGAAGTTAGCAAGCTCCGCGAGTATATTGACAAGAACGTGAAAGTGGAAGGGGATCTTCGCCGTGAGGTTTCCCTGAACATCAAGCGGTTGATGGAAATCGGCTGCTATCGTGGTATTCGCCATCGTCGCGGACTGCCGGTTCGCGGTCAACGGACGAAAACAAATGCACGTACGCGCAAGGGTCCTCGTCGTACGGTAGCGAACAAGAAAAAGTAAAGGAGGGTAAACTGACATGGCAAAAAGAAAACAAGCGACTGCAACACGTACCCGTCGTCGTGATCGTAAGAATGTGGAAGTTGGTGTGGCTCACATCCGCTCTACGTTTAACAACACGATTGTTACCATTACTGACCCGCACGGCAACGCAATCTCTTGGTCCAGTGCTGGTGCCCTCGGTTTCAGAGGTTCCCGTAAGAGCACGCCGTTTGCAGCGCAAATGGCAGCGGAATCCGCAGCCAAGACGGCCATGGAGCACGGGATGCGCTCCTGCGAAGTGCTTGTAAAAGGACCGGGTGCTGGTCGTGAAGCGGCCATTCGCTCTCTGCAAGCGGCTGGTTTGGAAGTTAACATGATTAAAGATGTTACCCCAATCCCGCACAACGGGTGCCGTCCACCAAAACGTCGCCGCGTGTAGCCGGGTTTACAAAGTCCAGAACATGTCCATACTAGAATGGTAGTTTCTGCTTAATCGGCTTGACATGCACGCAACGGTAAACCGCCGAAAGAAATTCCACGGGTGGGCTGGATGCAGGCCCATCGGGAATTTCGACGTTTTGAAGGAGGGTTTGTTTAATGATAGAAATAGAAAAACCGAGAATCGAGGTTGTGGAAGTTAGCGACGATAACGGGTACGGAAAATTCGTCGTTGAACCCCTTGAGCGTGGTTACGGTACAACCCTTGGCAATTCGCTCAGACGTATACTCCTATCCTCACTGCCGGGCGCTGCCGTTACCTCCGTACAGATCGATGGTGTGCTGCATGAATTCTCCACGGTAGAGGGAGTCGTCGAAGACGTAACCGAACTGATTCTCAACATCAAGGGTCTTGCACTGAAGATCCACTCTGATGAAGAGAAGGTACTGGAGATTGACGCAGAAGGAGAAGGAGTTGTCAAGGCGGGGGATATTCGAGCTGATAGTGATGTGGAGATCTTAAACCCGGATCTGCACATTGCTACATTGGCAAGCGGCGGTCGTCTGCATATTCGCATGACAGCCGGTCGCGGACGTGGGTATGTTCAAGCGGACGGCAATAAAACGGAAGAGCAGCCGATCGGTGTGATTCCGATTGACTCGATTTATACCCCGATCAAACGGGTGAACTATCAAGTAGAAAACACTCGTGTCGGGCAAATGACCAACTACGACAAACTGACCTTGGAAATCTGGACGAACGGCAGTATCAGTCCAGAAGAGGCAGTAAGTCTAGGAGCTAAAATCATGACGGAGCATCTCAATCTATTTGTCGGGCTAACCGACGAAGCGAAAGATGCCGAGATCATGGTGGAAAAAGAAGAGGATAAGAAAGAAAAGGTTCTCGAGATGACGATCGAAGAGCTGGATCTTTCTGTTCGCTCCTACAACTGCTTGAAGCGTGCCGGCATCAACACGGTTCAAGAGTTGACCCAAAAGTCGGAAGAAGACATGATGAAAGTTCGCAATCTGGGCCGCAAGTCTTTGGAAGAAGTGCAAGAAAAACTGGCCGAGCTCGGACTTTCTCTGCGCAACGACGACTAGGGAATTGGCCAGAAGATGTACCCTTCGGGGCACGCGGATCTGGTTCTAGCGAGGAAGCTTACTCGACGTAGGAATCACCAGCGAAGCACCCCTTCGGGGCACGTGGATCTGGTTCTAGCGAGGAAGCTTACTCGACGTAGGAATCACCAGCGAAGCACCCCTTCGGGGCACGCGGATCTGGTTCTAGCAAAGAAGTTTACTCGACGTAGGAATCACCAGCGAAGGAGGTTGGAGACATGGCTTACCGGAAATTAGGTCGCAGAACGTCCGCTCGCAAGGCGCTGTTCCGTGACTTGGTGACGGATCTGATCATCAACGAGCGTATTGAAACAACTGAGTCCAAAGCAAAAGAACTGCGCTCGATCGCAGAAAAAATGATTACGCTGGCCAAACGTGGTGACCTGCACGCTCGTCGTCAGGTGGCTGCTTTCGTTCGTAAAGAAGTGGCGACGGAAGAAGGACGTGACGCGGTGCAAAAGTTGTTTGACGAGATCGCACCTCGTTTTGCTGAGCGGAACGGCGGATATACCCGTATCCTGAAAGTTGGTCCTCGCCGTGGCGACGCTGCACCAATGGCGTATTTGGAACTCGTTGAATAGTTCGTTGTAACGGTATAAGCAATGACGTGCGAGAGATGCACGGCTGTTTTGATGACATTAGGGTGAGGGCAGAGTCTGGTCGTTGGCTCGATTCATGCCCTTTTTTCTTTTTTTCAGAGAGTATCCATCGGTATTGGCAGCGGAGCGAAGGTGTTTCCAGCGACAAGGATGTGAGGACCAGATGAACCAGACGGGTGCAATAGTGGCAAAGCAGTTGTCGTTTCGCTATGGAGAGGGACAGCAAGCGGACAATCCGCCCATCTTGAATCAGTTGAATCTCGCCATCCGGCAGGGCTCTTTCGTGTCGATTATCGGCCCAAACGGTTCCGGCAAGTCGACATTGGCCCGGCTTCTTAATGTCTTACTCTTGCCGAGCGAAGGAGTGCTGATCGTCTGCGGAGTAGATACGAGTCAGGAAGAGATGCTTTGGGAGATTCGTCGTCAGGTCGGGATGGTGTTTCAGAATCCTGATAACCAGATTGTGGCCCCCACAGTAGAAGACGATGTCGCGTTCGGATTGGAGAACCTAGGGGTGGAGCCGGGCGAGATGGAGGCACGAATCGATGAAGCACTGCGATCAGTCCAGATGGAGGCATATGCGACCGAACAGCCTCATCGCCTCTCAGGAGGGCAGAAGCAGCGGGTCGCGATCGCTGGTGTCATCGCGATGCGTCCCTCCGTGATCATCTTTGACGAGGCAACGGCTATGCTGGATCCAAAGGGTAGACGGGAAGTGATCTCCCTCGCTCACCGCCTCCATCGGGAAGAAGGAATCACGATGATCAATATTACCCACTTTCCTGAGGAAACGGTTGATACCGAACGGGTGATCGTCATGCATCAGGGACAGGTATACGCTGACGGCACTCCTGCAGAGGTATTTGCTGACCCTGTCCGGTTGCGTGAGATCGGACTGGAGGTGCCGTATCCCGTACGGCTGCGGCATGAGTTGGCTCGACATGGAGTAAGCGTGTCCCATGTACTGCATCAGGACGAGTTGGTGGAGGAACTATGCAGATTGCTTTTGAAAATGTGAGCTATGTCTACGGCAAGGGAACTCCTTTTGAAAAAGTAGCGCTGACCGATATCACACTAAGTATTGCGACTGGTACCTATGCAGGGATCATTGGCCAGACTGGATCGGGCAAGTCCACTTTAATCCAGCACCTAAACGGCCTCTTGAAACCGTCTGCAGGTGTGATCCACATAGGAGACAGCAGAATTACGCCAGAGACCAAGCATACCCATGAGGTACGCAAACGGGTCGGACTGGTCTTTCAGTATCCGGAACACCAGTTGTTTGAAGAGACGGTGCTGAAGGATGTGGCTTTTGGCCCCCGTAATCTAGGCTTGCCAGAAGAGATGGCACTGATTCGGGCTCGCGAAGCACTAGAGCTAGTTGGTCTCCCCTTTGAAGAGTGGAAAGATCGTTCTCCCTTTCAGCTGAGCGGCGGTCAGATGAGGCGGGTGGCCATAGCGGGTGTGTTGGCCATGCAGCCGCAAGTCCTGGTGCTGGATGAACCTACGGCAGGGCTCGACCCTGCTGGCCGCAGAGAAATTCTCGAGGGGATTTACCGCATCCACAAAGAACAGAAGATGACGACTATTTTGGTAACCCACAGTATGGAGGAAGTGGCCCGCTATGCCGACAAACTGATTGTCATGGCTGCCGGCCAAATCGTTATGCAGGGGGCACCGGAAGAAGTGTTTGAGCAGGGAGAGCGGCTGCGTCAGCTTGCGCTCGATGTGCCAGAGACCGTCTCACTGATTCGCAAACTGAACGAACGGCTTCCCGCTGAACACCAACTCCCTTATCACCTGTATCGAGAAGAGGCGGTAACGGCTGCTCTGCTGGAGCGGCTGGCAGGAGTAAAGGGGGAGTCCTCATGAGTGTGCTGCAAAATTTTGTGATTGGGCAGTACGTACCTGGCGACTCCCTGCTGCACCGGCTTGACCCGCGCAGCAAAGTGGTATTCGTGTTTGTATTTGCATTTCTCGTTTTTATGGCGAACAATTGGCCCACATACGTCTTGCTGTTAGGTTTTATGGCGGTCGGAACATTTGTTGGCCGCATCTCTCCTGGCTATTTGCTGCGGGGGTTGAAACCGGTCTGGTTTCTTGTTTTGTTTACCGCTCTGATCCATCTGCTGACCACCAAAGGGGGAGCTGTCTACTATCAGTGGGGATGGCTGACGATAGAAGAAACAGGTGTTCGCCAGGCTATGTTCATGGCGATTCGACTGGCTTTACTTGTTTTGATCAGCTCTCTGCTGACGCTTACTACATCCCCTCTCGATCTAACCGAGGGGATGGAACGATTGCTGGCCCCGTTCAAAAAGGTAAACGTTCCGGTTCACGAAATCGCACTTATGCTATCGATCGCTTTGCGGTTTATTCCTACCCTGTTGGAGGAGACGGACAAAATCATCAAGGCGCAATCCTCACGGGGAGCTGATTTTGAGAGCGGCAATCTGCTGAAACGGGCACGTAATCTGGTCCCCATCGTCGTACCGCTGTTTATCAGTGCGTTTCGGCGGGCGGAAGAGCTGGCTTTGGCCATGGAAGCGCGAGGCTACCGAGGAGGAGTCGGGCGCACCAGGCGTAAACAATTGCACTTTACCTGGCGGGACGGTCTGCTGGTGGCGGTCACATTCGTACTCGCCGGACTGTTGGGGTGGTGGCGGGAATGATCCGGTTAAAGGTAACGGTTGCCTACGATGGAACCGACTATAGCGGTTTTCAGGTCCAGCCTGACCAAGTCACGGTCCAGGGAGAGATTGAGCAGGCACTCACACGGATCACCGGGGAGACGCTGCAGATTGTCGGCTCTGGCCGCACAGATGCAGGTGTGCATGCGCGCGGACAAGTGTTTCACGTAGACACGGCCAGCACGATCCCCTTGGAGAAATGGGCGTACATCCTCAATAACCAACTGCCTGAATCCATCGTTATCCGTCAGGTAGAGCAGGCACCAGCTAACTTTCATGCTCGATTTGACGTCAAGCAGAAGGAATACCGCTACTGCATCGACAACCGACCGGTTCCTGATGTATTTTTCCATCGCTATGCCGATCACATTCGCCAGCCTCTTGACCTGGCCAAAATGAGGCAAGCAGCCCACTATCTTGTCGGAGAACACGACTTCACCTCGTTTTGTTCTGCCAAGACCTTTGTCGAAGACAAGGTCCGTACGATTTATCGGCTTGATATAGAGCAGGAGGGCTCGCTGATCTGGTTCATATGCAGAGGAAACGGCTTCTTGTACAACATGGTCCGCATCATCGTCGGCACGCTGGTCGAAGTAGGGCAGCACAAACGAGATCCCGATACGATTCCGGCCGTGCTCGCTGCCTGTGATCGCGAGAGGTCAGGCAAAACGGCACCGGCCAAGGGACTGACGATGTGGGAAGTGATTTACTGACAGTTTGTCAAGTTTCCCCTTGACTCTGCTTTCCCAGTATAGTACGATATCTATTGGTATTTTCATACCCCGCTAGCCCCACTCTAGCCCCGGGATTGAAAAACAGTTCATGTACGTTTGCATATGGATACACAAGGCTACGTTGTTCAAACGAGCAACTGAGTTTTGGCAAGACGATTAGGAGGGACATTCATGCGTACCACATATATGGCTAAGCCGCTGGAAGTTGAGCGTAAATGGTACATCGTAGACGCAGCAGGTCAAACGCTCGGTCGCTTGGCAAGTGAAGTAGCTACCATTCTGCGCGGCAAGCATAAGCCGGAATTCACGCCTCATGTTGATACCGGTGATTTCGTCATCGTGCTCAACGCAGATAAAGTGAAGCTGACAGGTAAAAAGCTCTCTGATAAAATGTACTATCGCCACTCCCAATACCCAGGTGGTTTGAAAGCTACAGCCGCTGGCGACATGTTGAAAAACCGTCCGGAGCGGATGTTCGAACTGGCGGTAAAAGGGATGCTGCCGAAAAACAGCTTGGGTCGTCAAATGTTTACCAAGTTGAAAGTATATGCAGGCACAGAGCATCCGCATCAGGCGCAAAAACCCGAAGTATGGGAAATTCGCGGCTAATCTAGCAAGGGAGGAAAAGATTCGTGGCACAAGTTCAATACTACGGCACAGGCCGTCGCAAGCACTCCGTAGCCCGTGTTCGCTTGGTACCCGGCGAAGGCCGTATTCTCATTAACAAGCGTGACATGGATAACTACTTTGGTTTGGAAACGTTGAAGCTGATCGTAAAACAACCGCTCGTTCTCACGGAAACGGTTGGACGTTACGATGTTTTGGTAAATGTAGCTGGTGGCGGCATCAGCGGTCAAGCTGGTGCAATTCGTCACGGGGTTGCCCGCGCTCTGCTCAAAGCAGATCCGGAACTGCGCGGTGCGTTAAAGCGCGCTGGGTTCCTCACGCGCGACCCTCGTATGAAAGAGCGGAAAAAGTACGGTCTCAAAGCAGCTCGCCGTGCACCGCAATTCTCCAAACGCTAAAACGTGCTTTGGTTTTGCTCAACCCCTTGTCTCTATCGGAGGCAGGGGGTTTTTCCGTGTGCCCTTCAACTGTCATAATTTGTCCTACAATCCCATAAGATGTGAAAGACACTGGGACAAAGGGGCGGACTTAGGTGATGAAAAAAGCGGTCGGATGGCTGTTTGCCTTTTTTCTCTTGATCATCCTCTTTACCTACAAGGTACCGGAGAACTCCTCATGGACGACCTGGACGCTGCCGTTGGCCGGCACAGTGATCGCAATTGATCCAGGGCACGGTGGAAAAGACGGTGGTGCTGTCAGCAAAGACGGACAGGTGACGGAGAAAGATGCAACTCTGTCTATCAGTCTCTATTTGCGTGACTTTCTTCAACAGTCGGGCGCCTTTGTCGTGATGACCAGGGAAGAGGATAAGGACCTCGCTTCGCCTGAGGCGGAACGCATGGGTAAGCGAAAATCGGAAGATATCCGCAATCGCGTCAAGTTTGTCAATGAACATGCACCTGATTTTTTGATCAGTATTCATCTCAACTCGATTCCGTCTCCCAAATGGTCGGGGGCTCAAACGTTTTATTATCCCGCGTACAAAGAAAGCGGCGATATGGCATACTTGATCCAGGATGAGATCCGACGAGTGCTGGAAAATACCGACCGCCTGCCGAAGAAGACAGACGATGTCTTCTTGATCCGGGAGGTGCAGTGCCCGTCCGTCCTTGTGGAAGTCGGCTTCCTGTCCAATCCCGAGGAGGCGAGCAAGCTAAAATCAGAAGCGTATCAAAAGGCGATGGCTAATGCTGTTTATCAAGGGATTCTGCGGCATTTTGCAGGCGAAAAAGTGCCATCTTCCGCCAACTCTTCTCTTCAGTCAACAGACTGATCCGGATGAGGAGGTGGCGGCGAACTGCACTCTGTCGCAACAAGCGCTTTCAACAGTCTGTGAGTCTTTAGGCTGGTATGCTATAATGAACGCGGATGAAACGAGTGGCAGATTGGAACCTTACATAAAGGGGTGTCGAAATGATCACGAAAGAGCAGGTATTGGAGGCATTGCGTGACGTTCATGACCCGGAGATCAACCGCAGCCTGGTCGAACTGAACATGATCCGCAACATCAAGATTGAGGGTAACCGCGTACGTCTGGATGTGATTTTGACCATTGTCGGCTGTCCGCTGAAAGCAAAGATTGAAGAAGATGTGATCAACGCGATCAAAGCGTTGGGAGCGGAGGATGTGGAGATCCGTTTTGGCTCGATGACCGATGAAGAGCGGGCGGCACTAAGCGCCCAGCTGCGGAGCGGACACGCGCCAAATCAGCCTCCTGGACAAGCCCAACCGCTGAACGCCATCCTGGCTGAGGCTTCAAAAACTACCTTTATTGCTGTCACGTCCGGCAAAGGCGGTGTCGGGAAGTCGACTGTGACGGTAAATCTTGCGGTGGCACTCGCTCGTATGGGTAAAAAAGTAGGCATTATCGATGCAGATATCTATGGTTTTAGTGTGCCTGACATGATGAACATCGTGCAACGGCCAACGGTGATTGGGGAACTGATCCTGCCTGTCGAAAAGTTTGGGGTAAAAGTGATGTCCATGGGATTCTTTGTGGAAGATAATTCTCCCATCATCTGGCGTGGGCCGATGCTCGGCAAGATGCTGCGCAATTTCTTCAGTGAAGTCCACTGGGGCGAATTGGACTACCTGATCCTGGACCTGCCTCCAGGGACGGGTGATATGGCATTAGACGTTCATACCATGATCCCGCAGAGTAAAGAGATTGTGGTGACGACTCCTCATGCGACCGCAGCGTTTGTGGCAGCACGGGCAGGTGCGATGGCCATCCGGACCAACCATGAAATCCTGGGTGTCGTGGAGAACATGGCATGGTATGAGGCCAAGGATGGCACCAAGGAGTACCTGTTCGGACGAGGAGGCGGGGCCAAACTGGCGGAACAGTTGGCCTGTGAGCTTCTGGCTCAAATCCCGTTGGGGCAGCCGGAAAATCATCCGGCGGAACCAGAGTACAGTCCGTCTGTGTACAAAGCTGACAGTTCAATCGGCAAGCTCTATACAGAACTGGCTCAACGTGTCGTGGAGAAAACAGGAGTGAATGCTTCTTAAATGGAGCATCCAACAACCAACCCTTCCGGAGGGTTGGTTGTTTGCTTGACAACGGTTCGCTAATTTGATACTTTTCTAATTAGATAGAAATCAAATCGCGGAGAGGGTGCCCTCCATGCAGATTGACATACTGGTTAACTTTCATAAAGCCGTGGCCGATGTAAACCGCATCCGCATCTTATCGCTGCTCGCCAACAAACCGATGAGTGGCAGTGAGCTGGCCGAACGACTAGGCATCACACCAGCCACAATCACTCATCATACGCAGAAGCTGAAAAAAGCGGGCTTGATCAAAGAAAAACGAGATAAAAATACGATTACGTTTTTTCTTCTCCCCCGTGAACTGAGCAGGCTGGCCGCCGGTATTGTCCAAACCGTACTCCCTGATGAGCGAGAGGTATTGCAGGAGTGGGAGGTATGGCGCGGACGAACCGAGCAGACCGGCGGGGGAGCAGCGAGCGACTCCTTCGAAGAGGTGGGAAAAGAGATGGAAAAGGAACGGATCATTGCGCCGTTTTTTACAGAAGACGGCAGGTTGAAGCAGATTCCTGCTCAATGGAAAAAACGCATGTTGATGCTGGAGAGACTGGCCGCCGGTTTGGAGATGGGGCGCGCGTATAGCGAAAAGGAAATTAGCGAGTATCTCAAACAGTTCCATGAGGACTACGCCACCTTGCGCCGGGAGTTCATCATGAACCAGATCATGTACCGTGCAAATGGCATCTACACGCTAAATCCCAGAGAACTTTGGAGGTCGGCAGAATAGCCGCCGGTAAAAGAAAGGTGGACCGTGCAAGGGTTCACCTTTTCTTTTGGTCATGCGACTATTCACTGCCACCACCACCACCGCCTTGACCACCACCACCGCCCTGGCCGCCGCCTTTCTTACCCTTCTCTTTGGGCTTCATCATGTCCTCAGTGGCTTTGGTCATCAGCTTCATCATATCCTCTTGAAACATAGGACTTTGCAGCGATTCCTTCATGATTTGCATCGTTTGTTTGCGGTAGGCAGAGCTTTTCATTAGCTCGAGCAACTGCTTTTCGAATTCCGGATCCTTCATCATGTCCATCATCATTTTCTGATACTCTGGATCCTTCATTAGATCCTTCATCAACTTCTTGTTTTCTTCCTTCATCGATTTCGCCAGCGTGCTGGCAAACTTGGGATCTTTAAACGCCTCTTTTATTTGTGGGTTGTCTGGTTTGCTGATGCTCTGGATCAATGTGGTACGCATGGTCTCCGTGTCCAATACCAGGCTTTGTTTAAACTTTTCATCCTTCATCATGTCCGCAACCGTTTTTTGGGCATCCTCGGTCTGCAGGATATCGATAACCATCGTTTTCATCGATTTATAATCAGGTTGAGCCGCTTGCTGCTGTGACTGTCCTCCGCAACTGGTCACGAACAGTCCCGTGGCAATCATAAGTATGAGCCAGAAGCAGTTGCACAGTTTGCCCATGGGATGGATACCCTCCTTTCCCCTAACTACTTATAACGTGCACAGCTTGCATCGTTCTTACGCTAGTATTTTCTTGCACGTGTTGGTACAATCATAAGCGATGCAATGGGAGGGAAAAAAGATGAATCTGCGCAATTATGGCTGGCTGCTGGGCACTACACTCCTGGTTGGCGGTGTGGGTGGCGTATTGGCTGGGTTTCTCGTGGCCTGGGAACAGCTAGGGGGTTCTGTGGGCAACTTTATTGTTGGCACATTGGTCAATCTTTTGGTTGGGCTGACAATTGCCGTATTGGCGGAGATGGGCTTTTTTGCTTATATGACGCTCAATTACCTGGTGATTAGTTTTCTCAAGAACGCCACGCTGTGGAAAGTGATCCAGATAGGACTGATCCTGTTCACGGCATTTGACATGGTTTACTTGCGATACAGCGCTTTCGGACAGGGAGGGCCCATCTGGCCATTTGTGATGGAACCCCTCATACTGCTGGCAATTGCTGTGATCGCAGCTTATGCCAAAGTTCGATTGACCAATCCAAATGCCTGGATTCCAACGATTTTTTTTCTGTTTGTCGTTACGGTGATCGAATGGGTACCGGGGCTACGCCAAAACAACATGAGTTCTGCCCTGTTTATGATTGTTCCTCTGCTGTTTTGTAACATCTGGCAGGTGATGCACCTGCATCGACTCACCAATAAATCAAGCTGATCCCGGGTGGATCAGCCTGGTTTTCTTGTTTTTGTTTAATTTACTTCCTGTAGCTTCACCTGGGAGCCGGCGATCAGTTGGGAAACGGTGACAAACTCATAGCCCTGTGAGCGCAGTTGGTCAATAATGGTTGGCAGTGCCAAATGGGTCTGTTTGCACGAATCACTTGCGTGCATTAGGATGATATCGCCAGGGTGAGCATTGGAAACAACGTTTTTGACGATTTGATCAACACCGGGGTTTAGCCAGTCCTTGGAATCAGTATCCCACTGGATCACGGTATAACCCATGTCGTTGGCGATCTCCAGCACTCGTTTATCGTAATCCCC
>NZ_CP087263.1:4882500-4908260 GCF_020923435.1 Brevibacillus humidisoli
GTTGAAAAGTGCGGGGATGAGGTGTGGCTAGCGGTGAAATTCCAATCGAACTCGGAGATAGCTGGTTCTCCCCGAAATAGCTTTAGGGCTAGCCTCGGATGGGACCCCGCCGAACACGAGCGTAAGCTTGGGTTCGGTGGGTCCAGTGAGAGTCTTGGAGGTAGAGCACTGATTGGGCTAGGGGCCCTCATCGGGTTACCGAACTCAGTCAAACTCCGAATGCCAATGACTTATGTCCGGGAGTCAGACGATGAGTGCTAAGATCCATCGTCAAGAGGGAAACAGCCCAGACCATCAGCTAAGGTCCCCAAGTGTACGTTAAGTGGGAAACGATGTGGAGTTGCCCAGACAACCAGGATGTTGGCTTAGAAGCAGCCACCATTTAAAGAGTGCGTAATAGCTCACTGGTCGAGTGACTCTGCGCGGAAAATGTAACGGGGCTAAACGTACCACCGAAGCTATGGCAGTCCGTACGGACTGGGTAGGGGAGCGTTCCAAGCAGCGGTGAAGCCGTACCGGAAGGAGCGGTGGAGCGCTTGGAAGTGAGAATGCCGGTGTAAGTAGCGAAAAGACAAGTGAGAATCTTGTCCACCGAAAGCCTAAGGGTTCCTGGGGAAGGCTCGTCCTCCCAGGGTTAGTCGGGACCTAAGCTGAGGCCGAAAGGCGTAGGCGATGGACAACAGGTTGATATTCCTGTACCACCTTTGTTCCGTTTGAGCGAGGGCGTGACGCAGGAGGATAGGGTGAGCGGCCTACTGGATGGCCGTCCAAGCAGCAAGTGTGGTATGCAGGCAAATCCGCATACCATCCAGCACAAGCTGTGATGGCGAGGGAAATACAAGTACCGAAGTCCCTGATTTCACACTGCCAAGAAAAGCGTCTAGTGAGGAACAAGGTGCCCGTACCGCAAACCGACACAGGTAGGCGAGGAGAGAATCCTAAGGTGCGCGGGATAACTCTTGCTAAGGAACTCGGCAAAATGGCCCCGTAACTTCGGGAGAAGGGGCGCCCCGGTAGGGTGAGGGTCCCCGCCTGACACGAGCGTAAGCTTGTGTCAGGTGGGCTGAGCCCGAGGGGGCCGCAGTGAAAAGGCCCAAGCGACTGTTTAGCAAAAACACAGGTCTCTGCGAAGCCGCAAGGCGAAGTATAGGGGCTGACGCCTGCCCGGTGCTGGAAGGTTAAGGGGATGAGTTAGCTTCTGGGCCCCGCCGAACGCGAGCGTAAGCTTGTGTTCGGTGGGTAGAAGCGAAGCTTTGAACCGAAGCCCCAGTAAACGGCGGCCGTAACTATAACGGTCCTAAGGTAGCGAAATTCCTTGTCGGGTAAGTTCCGACCCGCACGAAAGGCGTAACGACTTGGGCGCTGTCTCGGCAAGAGACCCGGTGAAATCATAATACCTGTGAAGATGCAGGTTACCCGCGACAAGACGGAAAGACCCCATGGAGCTTTACTGTAGCCTGGTATTGGAACTTTGTGCATCATGTACAGCATAGGTGGGAGCCTGAGAATCCGGTGCGCCAGCATCGGGGGAGGCGCCGTTGGGATACCACCCTTGATGTACGGAGTTTCTAACTCGGCACCCTGATCGGGTGCGAGGACCATGCCAGGTGGGCAGTTTGACTGGGGCGGTCGCCTCCCAAAAGGTAACGGAGGCGCCCAAAGGTTCCCTCAGAATGGTTGGAAATCATTCGTAGAGTGTAAAGGCACAAGGGAGCTTGACTGCGAGACCTACAAGTCGAGCAGGGACGAAAGTCGGGCTTAGTGATCCGGTGGTTCCGCATGGAAGGGCCATCGCTCAACGGATAAAAGCTACCCTGGGGATAACAGGCTTATCTCCCCCAAGAGTCCACATCGACGGGGAGGTTTGGCACCTCGATGTCGGCTCATCGCATCCTGGGGCTGTAGTAGGTCCCAAGGGTTGGGCTGTTCGCCCATTAAAGCGGTACGCGAGCTGGGTTCAGAACGTCGTGAGACAGTTCGGTCCCTATCTGTCGCGGGCGCAGGAAGTTTGAGGAGAGCTGTCCTTAGTACGAGAGGACCGGGATGGACGCACCGCTGGTGCACCAGTTGTCACGCCAGTGGCACAGCTGGGTAGCTATGTGCGGACGGGATAAGCGCTGAAAGCATCTAAGCGTGAAGCCCCCTCCAAGATGAGACTTCCCACAGCGCAAGCTGGTAAGACCCCTCAGAGACGATGAGGTTGATAGGTTCGATGTGGAAGCGCGGCAACGCGTGGAGCTGACGAATACTAATCGGTCGAGGACTTATCCACACTCTCTTTTCCTTCGTCTATACACCTGTTATCCGGTTTTGAAGGTGTGACTGGCACAGGCATCACCGCCTGCTCGTGGCACCTCATACTGTTCCTCAGTAGCTCAATGGTGGAGCAACCGGCTGTTAACCGGTAGGTTGGCGGTTCGAGTCCGTCCTGAGGAGCCATATCACGGAGAGTTACCCAAGAGGCCGAAGGGGACGGTTTGCTAAACCGTTAGTATGCGTAAGCGTAGCGAGGGTTCGAATCCCTCACTCTCCGCCAGTTTTATAACAGATTTGTATGGCGGTGTAGCTCAGCTGGCTAGAGCGTTCGGTTCATACCCGAAAGGTCGGGGGTTCGATCCCCTCCACCGCTACCAAAACGTATCCTGCGGTCGTGGTGGAATTGGCAGACACACCATCTTGAGGGGGTGGCGGGGCGACCCGTGCGAGTTCGAGTCTCGCCGACCGCACCATAAATCAGTATGGCCCGTTGGTGAAGCGGTTTAACACAGCAGCCTTTCACGCTGTCATGCAGGGGTTCGAATCCCCTACGGGTCACCATATCTTGATTTGTTTCCCCACAAAGGAACGAAACGCTGCTTCACGGTGATGAAGGAGAAGGGTACTTTGTGGGGTGTCATGTGGAGGCTTAGCTCAGCTGGGAGAGCATCTGCCTTACAAGCAGAGGGTCGGCGGTTCGATCCCGTCAGCCTCCACCATTGATTCTAACTCATATCGTCGCGGGGTGGAGCAGTTCGGTAGCTCGTCGGGCTCATAACCCGAAGGTCGCAGGTTCAAATCCTGCCCCCGCAACCAAAATATCACCTTAACTACGTCGAATATACTTCAGTGCTAAGGTGAGATAGTGATACCCGAAGGGTGCAACCAAATTTATCTGAACTAGGCAATACAATGGTAATCATGGAGCTGTGGTGAAGTTGGAGTTCACGCCGGTCTGTCACACCGGAGGTCGCGGGTTCGAGTCCCGTCAGCTCCGCCATTTTCATGACGAACGGGTTTTACACCCGATTGTTAATTGGTTCGGTAGCTCAGTCGGTAGAGCAGAGGACTGAAAATCCTCGTGTCGGCGGTTCGATTCCGTCCCGAACCACCATTTTTATCCATATAACAATTCATTGTAAAGATGCCGGTGTAGCTCAATTGGTAGAGCACCTGACTTGTAATCAGGGGGTTGTGGGTTCGATTCCTATCGCCGGCACCATGTCGTTGGGGTATAGCCAAGCGGTAAGGCAACGGACTTTGACTCCGTCATTCCTAGGTTCGAATCCTAGTACCCCAGCCATTTCTTTTTCTCTTGAAAATAAGAGCCATTAGCTCAGTTGGTAGAGCATCTGACTTTTAATCAGAGGGTCGAAGGTTCGAGTCCTTCATGGCTCACCATTTCTTACTTTGCGGGTGTGGCGGAATTGGCAGACGCACCAGATTTAGGTTCTGGCGGGCAACCGTGGGGGTTCAAGTCCCTTCACCCGCACCATATGGCTAAAAACCTTGAGAAATCAAGGCTTTTTTTATTTCTGTAAAAGAAGTGACAACCCTAAAAGAGTCGATTTTCGTTGCTTTCTTCTCGCTTATTCAGGATTCTCGACGCAACTGCACCGAGTACCTCCTCCTTGCCTTGATAAGAGAATGGTGAACATGATACCATAGATAAGAATGATTAGGAATAGCATTGAGAAAAAGGGACACACGCTTCTATTCGCTCCCCCTTTTGCAATTGTGCGGACATAGCTCAGCTGGTAGAGCGTCGCCTTGCCAAGGCGAAGGCCGCGGGTTCGAGCCCCGTTGTCCGCTCCATGATGAAAAACGTATACGTACTGGGATTCTCTCTTCGACTGGATCACTTCACAGCACTACAACCTGGAAACAATTGCGGCGGTTGGCTCGTCTATAAAGTGACAGGAAGCGAAATCTCAAGGGTACGACACAGAGAGAGTAGGCGATTCCCATCCTGCTCTTTTTTTTCATCAGTAAAAAAGGAATTGCACCAGAATTCTAGTAATTAGGAAAGAAAAGCAAACTGGTTGCATAGAACAGGAGTTGTGACGATGAGTATGATCAAGCTCGATCAGCCGCATCAAGCTATTACGGCACTGATGAACAATATTGAAACCGTTTTGATAGGGAAAAAAAGCGTCATTGAACTGACCGTTGTTGCTTTGCTGGCCAAAGGGCACGTGTTGTTGGAAGACGTCCCGGGCGTAGGGAAAACCATGCTGGTCCGCTCGTTGGCCCGATCCATTGGCGGTCAATTTAAACGGATTCAGTTCACCCCCGACCTTCTGCCCACTGACGTAACCGGTGTTTCCATCTTTAATCAAAAAACGATGGAGTTTGAATTCAGACAAGGACCGATTTTTGCCAACGTGATCCTCGCAGATGAAATCAACCGTACTTCCCCGAAAACACAATCTGCTTTACTGGAAGCGATGGAGGAACAGTCTGTCACGATTGACGGCTACACCCACCAACTGGAAAATCCCTTCTTTGTCATGGCGACGCAAAACCCGCTGGAATACGAGGGAACGTTTCCTCTTCCGGAAGCGCAGTTGGATCGATTCTTGCTGCAGCTTCACCTGGGGTACCCCACAGATCGGGAAGAGCTGGAGATTCTTACTCGATTTGTGGGAGATCACCCGATCGATCGGGTTCAGGCCGTCATATCGGCCGATGACGTGTCTGCGCTGCAGCGGCAGGTGACCGAGGTGAAGGTAAGTGAACCGGTCAAGGAGTATATCGTACGGCTTTGTCAGCGTTCACGTGAGCACCCTGACGTCTATTTGGGGGTAAGCCCGCGGGGGGCAATCGCGTTGTGCCGGGCCGTTCAAGCACTCGCTTTTGTACGAGGCAGGGATTATGTGATTCCGGACGATGTCAAAGAGCTGGTTCCGTTTACTTTTGCACACCGTATGATTTTAAAACCGGAAGCACGTCTGGATGGGGCGACGGTGGAGCGGGTTCTGACCAACCTGCTGCAGGAGACGCGCGTTCCGGTAAGCTGAAAGCGCGGTGGATAGCGTGAAACAACAAAAATACGCAAAACTCAAAATCCTCGCTCTGTTGGGGATCACCTACGTATTTGCCAAGTTCCAAGGCGGCTTTGCCAGTTGGTTTCTGTTTTACAGTTGCTTGACGTTGGTCTGCTATGTACTGGTGACGTATCTCCTGATGTTTACCACGTTGGAGGTATCTCGCACCGTCAATCGCGATCGTCTCCAGGATGGGGACGATTTGACGGTGACGCTGCGCGTCAAGCGAAAGATCTGGTTTCCACTAGGCTGGAATCTGGTCGTGGAACCCCTGCCCGACAAGCTTGCCGGTTATTACGAGCCGCATCGCCAACTATTATTCCCCTGGTTTAGGCGGGAAGTGATCCTCCACTATGTGATTCCGCGAGTTCCGCGTGGGTATTATCAACTGACCGATTGCGTCGTAACCGCCGGGGACTACTTCGGGTTTGTCCAGCGGCAAAAAACATTCACCATCCGAAACGAGTTTCTGGTCTATCCGGCTCATCGACAGATCACGCACTGGTCGACCGGAGACGGGAGGATCAGCGGCAACATGAACGTCTCCCATCGTTGGTCCGATGATGTCGCTGCAGTGCGTGGGGTCCGTGATTATCAGCGGGGAGATCGGCTTAGTCAGATCCACTGGAAAGCGTCGGCACATGGCATGGGGCTCAAGACAAAAGAGTTTGAGCATCAGGCGACCAACCAAATGATCTTTTTCTTTGACGCTTCCCAAGACAGCTATCGTGGACGAGATGCCGAGTTGTTCGAGTTGGCAGTCAAGCTGACCGCCAGTCTCGTTTATTATGCCAGTCGAATGCAGTATCCGTACGGTCTGATCGCTCACGAGCGAAAGCGGATTGCAATCCCCCCGGGCAATACGCAGACGCACTTTTTCCGCACATTTGACCAGTTGGCGCGGATTATGCCGGAGGGAGAGAATCCGTTTGCTCAAGCCGTCAGCAGGGAAGCGGTGGAGTTTCCAATAGGTCTGACCTTGGCCGTGATCACTCCGACTCTAAACAAAACATTGATCACCTCCTTGGTACAGTTGAGCCGCACGGGTAGGAACGTCCATCTGTTCTGGATGCACGATCATCAGATCCGGGAAGAGGAGAGGCGGGCCCTGCTGCTGCTCGCCGGAAGCAAGGTAACCTGTGAATCCGTTCATCCCAGCCAGTACGAACAGCTAAAGCGGATTGGAGGTGCGTAGAGTGAGGCAGCCAGGCTTGTTCAAACGGACGAAAGTATATGATTGGATAGCAGCTTTGTTCTTGTTTTTGCTGCTTCGAGAGTGGCTGCTCCCTTTGACAGGGTTGACCGATACGGCTGATCTAACCCCGTTTTATCTCGTGGTGGGAGGGGTGCTGCTGCTTGATCTGTTGATTGCCTCCCGACTCTTGACAGGCATGGTCAAGGCAGCGGGTGTCCTCTATCTCATCTACAGCACCTATTTTGTTACCCCGTTGTTTGATACGACGTGGCTGTATGAGCTCTACGTTCGGATGATGCATGACCTGCCGCTGGTGATACAGCAGAACTGGCTGGAGATGTCGCCGATAACGCGAAACCTGCTGTTTGATTTGCTGCTGGCCGCCATTGTCTCGCTGTTGTCCTATCTGATACTGGAGCTGCGCCAAGGTCTTTGGTTCGTCTTTTTGACAGAGGCATATCTAGCCACACTGGATACGTTTATGCCCTATCAAGCAGACGGGGCGGTGATTCGCGCATTGGTGGCAGGTTTTCTGCTGCTGTCGACGATCCATTTTGCTTCCGTTGCCGCGGCGGCTAATGCCACTACCAAAAGCAGAATGGGTTATTGGAGGACCCTGATTGCGCCGTTGATGATTATTTGCCTGACTGTCGGTGTGGCTTATGCAGGACCCAAGAAGGAGCCAAGTTGGCCTGATCCGGTCCCCTTTCTGACGGGTCAAAACGGTACCTTGCCTGGTGGGATGAGCAAGGTTGGATACGATAACAACGACGAAGAGTTGGGCGGGCCGTTTGTACAGGACGACCGCTTGGTGTTTCGCGCCGCGACGACTGGGAAGTACTACTGGCGCGGTGATTCCAAAGATGTCTACACAGGACGCGGCTGGGTGAAGCAGCAGCCTGGATACGAGGCGATCATGCAGCCGGAACAGCACGTCTGGGAAAGCATGCTGTTTAAAGGATTGGAAACGGAAAAAATCAGTGCGCACATCTCGTTTGAGAACTCTCAAAGGTATTCGACCATCTTTTATCCCGGTCAGTTGACGCAGCTGCCAGCACTGTCGCCGCAGCGGACGATCGTCGTCCAGGACACGCAGTATCAGAGTCTGGAGGCCCATGAAGCAGTCAGCGACAGAGAGCGATCGGAACGTTCCGGCGGTGTTATCACCACCCTGCCGGTCAATGTTTCTCGCTACCAGCTAACCGCGGAAGCTCCTATCCTTAGCGAAAAAGCGCTGGTCAATGCAGGAGAGGAATACCCGTCGTCCATTCGCCAGCGCTATCTCCAACTGCCGGATCAACTACCGCCGCGGGTGATGGAGCTGGCTGAAGAAATAACCAAGTCAGCCCCTACGCCGTACGAGAAAGTGAGAGCGGTGGAGCAATACCTGCGCTACGGTGGGAGATACCAATACGAAACAGAGGACGTACCGGTGGTTCAACCGGGCGATGATTTCGTCGACCAGTTTCTGTTTGAGAGCATGCGAGGGTATTGCGACCACTTCTCTACGGCGATGGCTGTGTTGCTTCGCGCTTCCGGGGTGCCCACCAGATGGGTAAAAGGGTTTGCGCCGGGAGAGGAAGTGGAGACCAACGGGAATACGAAGCTGATCGAGGTGCGGAATCAGGACGCGCATTCCTGGGTGGAAGTCTATTTCCCCAACTACGGTTGGATTCCGTTTGAAGCAACGGCTACATTTGTTTCGCCGCTTCGGGTCAATTACGACCTGGTGACGGAAAGCGGGCAGCAGACGGTGGCTCCACCGGTTGTCAATACGCCGGATCGCGGCCCGGACGAAAGCCGCTTGAGAGAGATGGATGAGCAGCCAACAGGCAGTTCCGGCGGCATCCGGATCACCTGGCAGATGGTGTTGGTGCCATTGGCTGTGTTGGCGGTCATCGTTGCAGCAGCTTGGCTGTATCGTCGCCGTCTGTTTGTCTGGTGGCTGCAGCGGAAGCTGGACACCTATGGAGAGAGTCGATTCCGTGAGAAGTACGGAACCTTGCTGCTGCTTTACGAGCGAGTGATGATGCCGCGGCAGGATGGAGAAACACTGCGTGAATACGTTAAACGGCTCCATCTGCCGGGAGACGTACGTCAGGACTTGTGGTTTCTGACCCAACTGTACGAACGAATGCTGTACGGCTTCAAAGAAGTGGAGGAGAAATGGCGCCAACAGGCAGTCAAGACGATCAAGCGACTGTCCCAGCAACTGAAGCCTTGATCAAATCATGCTTGTCTGCTAGAATGTGCATCATAATGCGATAGCACTGGGACTCTGCCTCTTGTTTTCATAGGGGAGGCGGACCCATTTTTTTTGCGATCAATGAGGAGGATACGCATGAATAAGCCAGTGGAGATGGTGGTTGTCCTCGACTTTGGAGGACAGTATAATCAGCTGATCGCCAGACGGGTCCGCGACTTGGGGGTATACAGCGAGCTTCTGCCATACAATACCCCGGTCGAAAAGATCAAGGAACTGCAGCCGAAAGGGATAATCTTTTCTGGAGGACCGGCCAGTGTGTATGAAGAGGGAGCACCGATCGTCGATCCGGCTATCTACGAGTTGGATGTTCCCATATTGGGCATCTGCTACGGCATGCAGCTGATGACCTATCTGCTCAAGGGAAAGGTAGAGCGGGCTGGTGTTCGGGAGTACGGCAAAGCCGGTGTTCGCATCGAGAAGCCTCATGCGCTCTACGAGAACTGGAGCGATAACGAAGTTGTCTGGATGAGCCACACCGATAAAGTAGTGGAGCTTCCAGAGGGTTTCCAGGTGGATGCAGTCAGCGAAGCCTGCCCGGTTGCCGCGATGAGTCATCCGGAACGGAAGCTGTACGGAGTGCAGTTCCATCCTGAGGTACGCCACACGGTCAAGGGGAACGAGTTTATCGCCAACTTCCTGTATGCGGTCTGCGGCTGCAAGGGAGATTGGAGCATGTCCAACTTCATCGAGGATGAAGTTGCCCGAATCCGCGATACAGTCGGTGACAGGCAGGTACTCTGTGCGCTTTCGGGCGGGGTCGATTCCTCTGTCGTGGCCGCGCTGATTCACCGTGCGATTGGTGACCAACTCACCTGTATGTTTGTGGATCACGGTCTCCTGCGCAAAGGAGAAGCGGAGAGCGTGATGGAGACATTTGTCGGCAAGTTTGAGATGAAGGTGATCAAGATCGATGCCCGTCGGCGCTTCCTGGACAAGCTGAAGGGCGTATCCGACCCGGAACAGAAGCGCAAAATCATCGGCAATCAGTTTATTTACGTATTTGATGAAGAAGCAAAGAAACTGGCGGAGATCGACTTCTTGGCCCAAGGGACGCTGTACACCGACATCATCGAGAGCGGTACAGAAACGGCACAGACGATCAAGTCCCATCACAATGTCGGGGGTTTGCCGGAAGACATGCGCTTCCAACTGATCGAGCCCCTAAAAGCACTGTTCAAAGACGAGGTGCGAAAACTGGGCACAGAGTTGGGACTGCCTGACAAGATCGTCTGGCGGCAGCCGTTCCCCGGCCCCGGATTGGCGATTCGGGTATTGGGAGAAGTGACCGAGGAGAAACTGACGATTGTACGTGAATCGGACGCCATCCTGCGCGAGGAAATCGCCAAGGCAGGGCTGGACAGGGAGATCTGGCAGTACTTCACCGCCCTGCCGGACATGAAAAGCGTTGGGGTGATGGGCGATGCCCGAACCTATTCGTATACGATCGGCATCCGTGCCGTTACCTCGATTGACGGGATGACTGCTGATTGGGCCCGCATCCCCTGGGATGTGCTAGAGAAGATCTCGACCCGCATTGTCAACGAAGTGGACAATGTGAACAGGGTGGTCTACGACATCACATCCAAGCCCCCGGCGACGATCGAGTGGGAGTAACATCCGGATATTCGGAGGATTTGCAGCCATAGCTTCAGCTCGTCTGCACAGATATACGTATGATAATAGAGATGTAGCGGAGAATGTTCGGGTTTTTCGTTGACAGAAATCAGGACAACTGATACACTTTTCGAGTGGACAGGAAGGTAGAACCATCTTGTCTGCATAGGTGCGTGACAGCAGTCTCTACTATGAGAAATAGTGGATAAGCTGCATGACCTATGGCTCAGAGGAATAAAAGGTTCGTATAATCCCAAGAATACGGCTTGGGAGTCCCTACCAGGTCACCGTAAATGATCTGACTACGAACGGAACGAGCGCGGAAAGTGTTTTGTCCTGATTTTTTTCATTTTTTCCCGGTTGTTCCCTTCGACAGTTAGAGGCATGAGGTGATTCCTGCTGCCTTTTTTCTTTTGGGCTCCAAACTGTTTGGAGGAGGACCATCCTGATGCGCAAATACTTTGAGTTTGACAAGCTGGGCACTAGCTACCGCAAGGAGACAATCGCCGGCATCACCACGTTTCTGGCGATGGCCTACATCCTCGTGGTCAATCCGTTCATCCTCAGCGGTGCCGATCTGCCGGCCGATCTGAAGGCTAACTATCCGCCAGCTGCTGCGGTGTTTACGGCTACAGCGCTGGCCGCCGCGATTGGATCGCTGATGATGGGCATTGTCGGGAAACTGCCAATTGCCCAAGCGCCCGGCATGGGCTTAAATGCCTTCTTTACGTTCACGGTTGTATTGACGATGGGGATCCCTTGGCAGCAGGCACTGGCTGCGGTTTTTGTCTCCTGCACGATTTTTCTGATCCTCTCCCTCACCGGTGTACGCGAAGCGATCATCAATGCGATTCCGGCGGGCTTGAAGTATGCTGTCTCAGCAGGGATCGGCTTGTTTATCGCCTTTGTCGGATTGAAAAACGCCGGACTGATTGTGCTGAATGAGTCGACATTTGTAGCACTTGGGCAGCTCAGTTTCCACGCTGACATGACACCGGATGAGATCCTGGCAGTGGAAAACAGACTACTGGCCGTGTTTGGTTTGGTTGTAACGGCCATCTTGATGTCCCGCAGGGTACCGGCTGCAATCTTTATCGGGATGGCTGTGACAGCGGTCGCCGGGATGCTGTTTGGTCTGGTTGCTGTTCCAGACAAGCTGTTTGCAGCACCACCCAGCTTGGCACCTACATTTGGGGCCGCTTTCCCTTATCTGACGGATATGTCCGTCCTGTTTTCCGGTTCCATGCTGATCGTCATCCTCACGTTTCTGTTTGTCGACTTCTTCGATGCGACCGGAACCTTGCTCGGCGTAGCCAATCAGGCGGGACTGCTCAAGGACGGCAAACTGCCTCGTCCCGGACGTGCCCTGGCCTCCGATGCCGTCGCCGGGATGAGCGGAGCGATTCTCGGTACATCTACCACGACAGCCTATATTGAGTCTGCTGCCGGGGTGGCGGCAGGGGGGCGGACCGGTTTCACTTCGGTTGTGACCGCGATCTTATTTCTGCTGGCGTTGTTCTTCTCGCCGCTGCTGTCCGTCGTGACCTCCGCTGTCACCACACCTGCGTTGGTGATCGTCGGTTCGCTGATGGCGGCCCACATCGCCAAAATCGCTTGGGGTGAGATCGAAGAAGCGCTGCCCGCTTTTCTGACGATCTTGTTGATGCCGCTCAGTTTCAGTATCGCTACAGGTATTGCCGCCGGATTTATCGTCTATCCGATCACCAAGGTGTTTAAAGGGAAGGCAAAAGAGGTTCATCCGGCGATGTACGTCTTGTTCTTGATCTTCCTGGCATATTTCATCTGGCTGCGAGAATAGACTTTCACAATCCATTGTAGAAAAAAGTGAGCTAACCTGCTGTTTTTAGGGGGTTAGCTTTCTTTTTGGGGAATATCTTATACTAGAGGGCAAACGTGACTTGGTCGGATGGAGGGGATCGCTTGAAACGTTGGATATGGGGAAGCATGATCATAGCGGCCATTCTGGTGGTCCTGTTTTTGGCCGGACAAGCATGGGATCCTGATCGCTCTGCTGACAAACCGGTTGCGGTGTCTCAAGTGGAGCAACAGGTAGAGACCGACACCAGTTTGCCTGTCTATACGGCTGACGTACAGGTAGATCCGCAAGCTCACCGCGTCAGCGGAGCGGTTATCGTACGCTTTGTACCTCCGGACCCGCAAGAAGTGTATTTTCACCTGTATCCTAACGTGTTTCGTGATGATGCTGCGTTGCAAACCGCTAACTGGGAGTATATCCTGGGTGAGGAGCGGCAGCCAGGAGGCATCACCGTTTCACAGGTGACCGTCAATGATGAAGCCGTCGCGCCTCGGGTGAACGGAACTATTTTACACGTACCGCTTCCCTCTACGGATCGAGGGAAACAGGTGACGGAGATTTCGCTTGCCTTCGAACTGCAGCTGCCGCGCAACAATGGACGGCTGTCTTACAATGATCACGCGCTCTGGCTGGGCAACTGGCTGCCGACCCTGGCCGTGAGAGAAGGGGAAGAGTGGCGGCTCGATCCGTATTTGCCGATGGGCGATCCGTTTTTCAGCGAGTTGGCCGATTATCATCTCCGCATCCGGGTTCCGGCTGCCTATCAGATAGCTTCTACGGGAGCGGAGAGTATCGCCGTGATCACAGAGACCAAGCCAGAGGGAGAGAAGTTGTACGAAGTGGATGGCACCAGTGTACGAGATTTTGCCTTTGTCGTGATGGACGAGACGTATCACGCACTGGTGGATAAGGCTGGTGATACCTTGGTGCGTACCTGGTGGCAGGAAGGCGATGATCCGAAGGCGATCAGGAGGCTGCACGATGTCGCTGTTCACTCCCTTCTCTATTTCAACGAAACGTTCGGGAATTACCCATATCCCGAATATGATGTAGTCAAGACGGGTGGTTTTTTCGGCGGGATGGAATACCCCGGCATCGTGTTTATTCAGGGAAGTTTTTTTGACGATGAGAGTGTGTTTGGTTCCGCTGTGGTTGCACACGAGACGGCTCATCAGTGGTTTTACGGTTTGGTGGGAAGTGACGCGATTCGGGAAGCGTGGGTCGATGAGAGTCTGACCGACTATGCCACGATGGACTTCCTGCAGCAGTACGACAACACGATGGCCGAGAGCTACATCCGGATGAGGACATCACGCGGCAGGCAGGCGGAGGTGTTGTATCCGGACCTTGCTGTTTGGCAGCCGCTTCACCAGTTCCCCGATTGGCAAAGCTACAGCGACCTGGTCTACTCCCGTGGGGCGACCATGCTGTGGGAACTGCGCGCAAAGTGGGGAGCCAAACAGCTCAACACCGTACTGCGGCAGTATGCAGCAGAGAATCGTGATCAGACGGGGACGGGGCAGGAGCTGCTGCAGGCCTTTAGCCAAGCGGCTGGTGCGGATGCCACACCTTACTTTGACTACTGGCTTCGTTTGCAAACAGAGAAAAAACGGGAAGCGGAAGCATGGGCAGCTGAGGGAGCAAAAAAGAGACGGCAAGAGAATGATGGGTAGGCAATAACTTAGTTTGCATGATAAAAGGCGAATGATTGTGTCTCGTATATTTCCTAACGTTCGGGATTAAACTTGACACTTGCTCGTACTGCCTGCTACACTTGAATGGCAGGAAAGTGAAAACGGGTCAACTGGTAAAATCAGAACATCCGACAATCGGAGAATATGCGTCACCGTGAGCCAGTAAGGCGCAGCGGTGGTTTTTATTGACGGAGGAAGGGGCTAAGACGGATGGATAAACCCTTGGTCGGTGTGATTATGGGCAGTACGTCTGACTGGGATACGATGCGGGAGGCCTGTGCCATCCTGGAAGAACTGCAGGTTCCGTATGAGAAACAAGTGGTATCTGCTCATCGGACGCCCGATCTGATGTTTGAGTATGCCGAGACGGCTCAGTCGAGAGGGCTGGAGGTGATCATTGCCGGCGCAGGTGGTGCGGCTCACCTGCCGGGGATGGTTGCGGCCAAGACCGTTCTGCCGGTGATTGGCGTTCCAGTCAAATCGTCAACCTTAAACGGTCTTGATTCACTGCTTTCAATTGTACAGATGCCCGGCGGCGTGCCAGTAGCAACTGTCGCCATCGGCAAGGCTGGAGCGATTAACGCAGGCCTGCTGGCGGCGCAGATCCTGGGCATCAAGCATCCAGCGATTCAGGAACGTTTTGCCGCGCGGCGGGAGATGATACGACAAAATCTGTTGGAGGTCAGCAAGTTACCGTGATGATACAGCAAGTAGAAAACAAGCAGCGCCAAAACATGATCAAACCGGGAGCCACGATCGGATTGCTGGGCGGCGGCCAACTAGGCCGAATGATCGCCTTGGCCGGCCGGGCGATGGGGTATCGGTTTGCGACGATGGACCCAACGGAGGACTCACCCAGTGGACAAGTGTCTGACCGACAGGTTGTGGCCGCTTTTGACGATGTAGAAGGGGCTCGTCAGTTGGCAGCCATGTCTGACGTGATCACGTATGAGTTTGAAAATGTCGATGCCGATGTGGCCCGCACGCTGGAGGCCAGTTCGTACGTGCCGCAGGGCAGCCGGTTGCTCCGTATTACTCAGAATCGGATTCGGGAAAAGACGACGATTGAATCGTTGGGCATCCCGGTCGCACCATTTCGCGTCGTCACCGATGCTGACGAATTGCGACAGGCAGTGCGTGAGCTAGGGCTGCCTGCTGTACTGAAGACGGCCACCGGCGGCTACGACGGCAAAGGACAGTGGGTGCTGCGTACAGAGGGGGAGTGCGGCGGAGCGTTTTCCACGCTGGCTGCCTGGGGAACGGAACTGATCGTGGAGGCGTTCATCCCGTTTGTCAAAGAACTCTCGGTCATTGCCGCGCGGAACCCGGCTGGGGAGATTGCGGTTTTTCCGACGGCAGAAAACGTACATGTGGAGAACATCCTGCACCTGTCGATTGTCCCCGCCCGCGCCGAGGCCGATGTCTTGGCTAAAGCGGAGGAAATCGCCCGGCAGATCGTCGAAAAGCTGGACGTGATCGGACTGATCGCGGTCGAGGTGTTTCTGACCGCTGACGGTGAGATCTATGTCAACGAATTGGCACCCCGGCCGCACAACTCTGGTCACTATACGATGGATGCGTGCGTCAGTTCGCAGTTTGAACAGCATGTACGGGCGATCTGCAATCTGCCGCTCGGATCCACCAGACTGCTCAGTCCAGTGGTGATGGTCAACATCCTGGGCGAACATCTGCTGCCGGTATTGGCCAAGCTGGACTCACTGCCTCCTGCGTGCAAGCTGCACCTCTACGGCAAACAGGAGAGCAAACCGAAACGGAAGATGGGTCATCTCAATGTCGTCGCCGATAGTACGGAACAAGCCCTGACGATCATTGAGAAATTGGGGATCTGGGGAAAGGTGGAGAAATAGCGTGATCGAACGATACTCGCGTCCAGAGATGAGAGCGATCTGGACAGAAGAAAACAAATTCAGTGCCTGGCTGGAAGTGGAGTTGTTGGCATGCGAAGCCTGGTCGGAGTTGGGCGTCATCCCGGCGGAAGACGTGCGCAAGCTGTGGGAGCATGCCCGTTTTGACGTGAATCGCATTTATGAGATTGAGCAAGAGACCCGCCATGACGTGGTTGCTTTTACCCGTGCCGTTTCCGAGACGGTGCCAGGCGAGGAGAAGAAATGGGTGCACTACGGCCTGACCTCGACGGACGTGGTCGACACTGCGCTTTCCTACCTGCTGCGGCAAGCCAACGAGATCATCGAAAAAGACTTGCAGGATTTCATAGAGGTACTCAAAAACAAGGCCATCGAGCACAAAGATACTGTCATGATGGGACGTACCCACGGCGTGCATGCCGAACCTACTACCTTTGGGCTGAAAGTGGCGCTCTGGTATGAAGAGATGAAGCGCAACCTGGAACGCTTCCAAGCGGCCAAACAGCGGGTGGCTGTCGGCAAAATCTCCGGAGCTGTCGGTACCTACGCCAACATCGACCCGTTTGTGGAGAAGTACGTATGTGAGAAGTTAGGGCTCGCCCCTGCGCCCATCTCTACACAGACTTTGCAGCGTGATCGACATGCCGAGTACATGGCCACGCTCGCGCTGATTGCAACCTCCCTGGACAAGTTTGCGACTGAGATCCGGGCGCTTCAGAAAAGCGAAATGCGCGAAGTGGAAGAGCCATTTGCCAAAGGACAAAAAGGCTCTTCAGCAATGCCGCACAAGCGCAACCCGATCGGCTGCGAGAATATCTCTGGTCTGGCTCGCGTCCTGCGCGGCCACATGCTCTCTGCCTATGAAAACGTGCCGCTCTGGCACGAACGGGACATCTCCCACTCCTCAGTGGAGCGAGTGATTCTCCCTGACGCGACACAGCTGATCAACTATATGCTTCGCCGCTTGATGAACATCATCAAGAATCTGACCGTCTTCCCGGACAACATGAAGCGCAACATGGACCGCACCTTTGGATTGATCTATTCACAGCAGGTGCTGCTCAAGCTGATCGACAAGGGACTAAGCCGGGAAAAGGCATACGATACCGTGCAGCCGCGAGCCATGCAGGCTTGGGAAGAACAGCGTTCGTTCCGTGAGATCATCGCCAGCGACGAGACCGTGAAATCGCTGCTCAGCGATGAGGAACTGGCTGATTGCTTCGATTATCGCTACCACCTCAAACATGTGGATACGATTTTTAAACGTTTGGGACTGATATAGCACGACAAACTGAAAAGATTCACGAAAGCCCCTCTGTTTACCGGAAAGAGGGGCTTCTGTCTGCAAACAAGCATGGGGAAGAGCACCATACTTCATTTAAATCGTATTTATTACGATTTATCTTGACAGGATGCATCCTGATGAAGTAGGGTATGATTGTCTGGTAAATCGTAATTGATACGATTTGTATAATGTGGAGCAGGAGTGATAAAGGGCAATGAGCAGCCAAGCTAGTGGGAAAATCCCGGTGACAGTGCTGAGCGGGTACCTCGGGGCGGGGAAAACGACTCTTCTAAACCATGTGTTGAACAATCGCCAAGGTCTCAAGGTGGCAGTGATCGTCAACGATTTGAGCGAAGTAAATATTGATGCTGATTTGATTCGAAATGGCGGAGGCGTGTCGCGGGTGGAAGAAAAGCTGGTAGAGATGTCAAACGGCTGCATTTGCTGCACACTGCGCGAGGATTTGCTGCGCGAAGTGGAGCTTCTGGCAGACGAAGGGCGCTATGACTACATACTGATTGAGTCAACCGGTATTGGTGAACCGATTCCGATCGCGCAGACCTTTACGTATGTGGACGAAGAGAGCGGGATTGACTTATCTGCGAAATGCCGATTGGATACGATGGTGACAGTGGTTGATGCTTATCGCTTTTGGCACGATTTTTCCTCCGGAGAGAGTCTGCTGGATCGGAATGAGGCAGTCGATGAAACCGACACACGTGAAGTGGTTGATCTGCTGATTGATCAGATTGAGTTTTGTGATCTGTTGATCCTAAACAAGTGCGACATGGTGGAGGAGGCGGAGCTGAACAGGTTGGAACAAGTGCTGCGGAAACTGCAGCCGACAGCCAAGATCGTGCGAACCTCCCACGGCAACATCGACCCCAAAGAGATTCTGGACACAGGATTATTTGACTTTGAAAAAGCAAGTCAATTAGCCGGCTGGATCCAGGAGCTGCAGAAACCAGAGCATACGCCGGAGACGGAAGAGTACGGAATCTCTTCGTTTGTCTATCGACGGCAGATTCCGTTTCATCCGGAACGCTTCCATAAGTGGCTGGAGGAGTGGCCGGAAGAAGTGGTACGGACAAAAGGCTTTCTCTGGCTGGCCACGCGCAACGATCTGGCGCTCACGATCAGTCAAGCCGGTCCGTCCATCCAGATCGGGGTCGCCGGTTACTGGGTTGCGGCTCTGTCGGACGAAGAGCAGCGGATCATGTCAGCCCAATATCCCGACTTGACGGAGAACTGGGACCCGCAGTTTGGCGATCGCGTCAATGAAATCGTCCTGATCGGTATAGAGTTGGATCGGGCGGAACTGATTCGTTCGCTTGACGCATGTTTGCTTAAGGAGGAAGAGATGCGGGCAGACTGGTCCACCTTCCCTGACCCGCTGCCGACGAGCAGCAGTGTCGTCGAAACTGAGATCCTTCAGTAAATCGTCTCAATCCCATTGATTAGGAAAAGGAGGAGCGCAGATGCGTGTAAAAGTAACGCTACAATGTACAGAAACAGGGGATCGCAACTACATCACGACCAAAAACAAACGGAACAACCCGGAACGTCTGGAACTGAGGAAGTACTCGCCTCGTCTAAAGCGATATACGCTGCACCGCAAGACCAAATAAAACGAGACGAAATACGATCAGATCCGAACATCATGGCTCCTCCCTCTTGTCTAGGGAGGGCTTTTTGTTCTGTCATCAAGTATTCACATCTTCTCCAGCGGAAAAGATGCAACAAAAAGGGGAAGTGCTTCGTATCAGGTGTATAGAGAGCTGATTCTGACCATGAACAGGGTCAGTTGGCAGAGGTGGGAGGTTTTGGAGATGGATCAGGTAAAGCAGGGAACGCAGGAGGGAGAGGGTGGACAGTCGCTGCCTGCCCCTTTTCAGTGGAAGCAGTTTATCGGATTGGTCAGAATGGCGGAGCCGCCCAAGATGATGATCATACTGGCCTTGTTGCTCAGTGTGATTGATACGATTGGCGGCTTGATTGTTCCGTACCTGACCAAAGACGTCGTCGATCTGATGACGGCACAAGCGATCAACTATCACATTGTCGCTTGGTTGGTGGTTGCTTTTCTAGTGCAGGCGGCCGCTTCAGGAGGCTCGATCTATATTCTGTCTTACATCGGCCACTCCACTGTCGCCGGGCTGCGCAAGCGACTGTGGAAAAAAGTGATGGCGCTGCCTGTTTCCTATTTTGATCAGCATCGGACGGGAGAGACGATCAGCCGTCTGACCAGCGATACCGATGTGATCAAGGATCTCGTCTCCACCCATCTGATCTCGTTTGTTTCCAACCTGGTCTCGATTATCGGTTCCGTGGTGATTCTCTCCTATCTGGACTGGCGGATGACACTGATGCTGCTTTTGGCTGTGCCGATCATGTTTTTGCTGATGTACCCGATGGGCCGGAAGATCCACAAAATCAGCAAAGAGCTGCAGGATGAAACGGCCCGCATGTCCGGCTTGCTGACGGGCGTTGTTTCGGAGATCCGGCTGGTCAAATCATTTCATGCGGAGGAGACGGAACAGCAGCAGGGCAACAGCAGCATCGACAACCTGTTTCGCTACAGTTTGCGGGAGGCCAAGGTACATGCCTGGCTGATGCCGCTGATGACCTTGACGATGATGGGCATGCTGGTGCTGATTGTCGGGTATGGCGGTGTCCGGGTGGCATCGGGGGCGCTAAGCGCTGGTGAATTGGTGGCGTTCCTGCTGTACCTGTTTATGATCGTCATCCCGTTTAGCTCGCTGGCTCAGTTTTATGCGGCCCTGCAAAAAGGGATGGGGGCGACGGAACGCATCAGCGGGATTCTTGCCCATGATGAGGAAGAGCGGGCAGAAGAACGGAAAAGGCCCATCAGTCAGATCAACCAGCCGATTCACCTGGAAGATGTCCGCTTCGCTTATCCCTCGGGGGAGCAGGTGCTGCACGGGATTACGCTGACAATTCATCCTGGCAAAGCGACGGCACTGGTCGGTCCCTCCGGAGCGGGCAAGACGACACTCTTTGCCTTGTTGGAGCGGTTTTACCAGCCATCTAGGGGGAGGATCTTACTGGGAGATACGCCGATTGATCTCTTCCGACTGACAGAATGGCGAAAACAGATCGGCTATGTCGCGCAGGACAGCCCGATGATGGCGGGAACGATACGCGAAAACATGTGTTACGGGATGGATCGTCCTGTCAGTCAGGAAGAGCTGGATGCAGCGGCCAAGCAGGCTTACGCCGATGAGTTTATTGCCAACCTGCCGCAAAGGTACGATACCGAGATCGGTGAACGGGGCATCAAGTTATCCGGAGGACAGCGGCAGCGCATCGCCATCGCCCGTGCGATCCTGCATGATCCGCAGATTCTGCTGTTGGACGAAGCCACCTCCAATCTGGACAGCCAGTCAGAAGTCTGGGTGCAAAAGGCGATCCAGGAACTGATGAAAGAGCGTACCACCATCGTCATCGCGCACCGCTTGGCGACAGTGGTCAAGGCGGATCAGATTGTGGTGCTGGAAGCGGGCCGCGTCACCGGCATCGGCACCCACGAGGAATTGCTGGCCAGTCATCCCCTCTATCGGGAGTTGTCCCGGCATCAGTTTCTGTCAATGGAATCGGCCGCCTTGTAAGCGGGGGGCGGTGGTAGCTCCGCTGTAAGTACGTGAACGTCACCACAAAGTCAGCACAAAGCAAAGTCAGCCCAAAGTAAGCGGAAGCAAACTCTCTCCCAAAACAGTTTCAGCCTCTGCATCGGAAAGCAAATGTAGTATGATAACACGTACGAGAGACAAGGAAACGTGGTGAGTGTAGATGATACAACTGAGCATATTGGATCAGTCCCCGGTCGCCGAAGGAAAGACGCCGGCGGAAGCACTGGCGCAGACGACGCGGCTGGCACAAGAGGCGGAGCGGCTCGGCTATCGTCGCTTCTGGGTGTCGGAGCACCACTACACCCTCAGTCTGGCCGGCTCCAGCCCGGAAGTCCTCATCGCTCATCTCGCGGCGAAAACAGCGACGCTGCGGATCGGTTCGGGAGGCGTGATGCTGCCGCACTACAGCCCGTACAAGGTGGCGGAGAACTTTCGCGTGCTGGAAGCCCTTCACCCCGGCCGGATCGATCTCGGATTGGGACGGGCGCCGGGAGGGATGCCGTTGGCGACACGTGTGCTACAGGAAGGCAGGGAGCGAGGGGGTGACCGGTATCCCCAGCAGGTGGACGACCTGATCGGCTACCTGCACGATACGCTGGACGAGCGTCACCGTTTTGCCGGCTTGCGCGCCACACCTGTCGTCGAGACAGCGCCAGAGGTGTGGTTGCTCGGCTCCAGCGGCGAGAGCGCCAAACTGGCGGCGGAGCGGGGGGCCGGCTTTGCCTTCGCCCAGTTTATCAACGGGATGGAAGAGGTTGGGGTGGAAGCGATGCAAACCTACCATCGCCACTTTCGACCGTCCGAGCTGGGGGCCGAACCCCGCACGCTGGTGGCCATCTTTGCCATCTGTGCGGAGACGGAGGAAGCGGCGAAACGCGTCGCTTCCAGCCTTGAGTTGTCGTTGTTGCTCATCGAACAGGGAGCAGCAGCCAAGGGCGTTCCGTCCGTAGAAACGGCTCAGACCTATCCGTATACCGCCTTTGATCAATACAGGCTCGCCGCCAACCGAAAGCGGATGATCGTCGGGAGCACAGAGCAGGTGAAGCAAAAAATCGAAGCGCTGTGCGCGGCGTACAACACCACGGAGTGTATGGTCGTCACCATCACCCACGATTTTGCGGCTCGGCTGCACTCCTATCAATTGCTGGCGGAGGCGTTTGGACTGATGAGGGAACAGCGGCAGGAGGCCCGTCCCAAGCCGTCCGCTTCTGGCGCACAAGACAGTTGAGAAGGGACAGCCAACCTGGGCAGCGCCCCAAAAAAACGCCGCGCCCGCGAGTTTCGACGGCATGGGTTATCGTTCAAGTAGCGGCTGGCTGTCCGTTTCGGTTAGAATGAAGATGGCTGAGGCAAACATTTCGAGGAGGGGATTTTGAAAATGGCTTAATACCTGATCACCGTAGATTCGCAACTTTTGTAACTCGTAAAATTGTGCGAGTCGCAAAGGTACTTGAATCCGATTTGAACCAAGTGATTGTAAGACTAAGCTAAGGAACAGGTAAGGCCAGAGATCAACGAACAGACGAATAGCGTCAAGGATACTGAAGCGGTAGATGAACCTGGAGCGCAGGCTGCGAGATCTTTTTGCTTTCTGGATTATCCGCCATTTTTCGACAGAACTCCTGTTTTTCGAAACATTTTTGTGGTTTGATAACCGTTCGGTAAGCCTTATTTAGTCTTACAAACGCTGAACGGACCTAGGGGGACGGAAGGGGCATTTTAACCTAGAGTGAACTTACACAATTTACAAGATTTATTTGAGAAGGGATTGCATTTTTTCATAGATGAGAGGACGGGGGTTGGTCACCTCCGTCCCACTCGATTTTCTCTTTAAATATTGACAACTATATCAAGTTAATAATTGTATCTGACTTCAATAGATTGGTTCGCATATGCTTCAACATCAAGTCCAGCGAAAAATCCCACACGATGTGTAATATCCATACCAGCATATGTTCCAGTAGATGCCCAAGAAGTAACTACTTCATAATCATCATTATCTGACTCCAAATCATTGTCCGTAATTAGCCATTTTGAATAATCATCAGATTTATTAATTGTTAAATCAAATTCAGCCCCTGATTCAACATTGTATGTGTATGATACTTCAAATGGATAACCCAAACTAATAGATATCGTGTCACTTTCTGTATCGTCAGGTTCAGCATCATCAAGTTCATCAGAAGAAAAAGATAGCTCATGCCGAATTGCGAATTCTTCTGCGTCCCACATCCATTCATATGTTTCTATTACGCTTGTATCCTTTACATAAAAGTAATCGTAATCGTCATCAGATTCATCAGTAACTTGATATAATTTATACTGTGAATTAATTGACCCTGCTTTTTTTGTTACATAGTATGCACTAGCAGTAATATCATATTCGCTATCAACTAGCTTTGTAGATGCTGATTCTACATTTTGGATAGAAAAGTCAGACTGTTCCCCTTTTTCGCCCTTCTTAAGAGTCTTATACTCATGCTCTAAAATTTCCTTAAGATAAATTTCATCGTTAAGGTCAATCATACCCTTGTCATCGTAGTTGTTTATGTCACAAATAAATACGTTATATGGAGAATTTTTGTCTAAGGTGTAACCAATAATTTCGTGCTTATTAGTATTATCCGAATTTGCTTTCTTTTCGGCCTGCCCGCTATCATGGAAGGATACTATTTTTTCCTCTGGGGTATCACTCTCTATCTGAGAATAGATGTTTTCTAGCCCTAATAATTCACAATATTCTTCAATGGTAAGACCACCATATAAGAATACTTTTTTCCCGTCATGAAGAGCATCTCGTAGAGATTGTTGAAGTTTCTTGTCTTTTTTCACGTCTTTATAGTGATAGGCGATTGAATCATACTCAGAAAAATTATCTCCATCCCCATGACTAATTGATGTAACTTTAATTTTATTATCTGTTAGTGCCTTTTTAATCCCTTTTATAGCTGGATTATCAGATTTAAGACTTGTTTCTAAGTCATCCAGTTTCTTCTCGGAAGCAAAGAGTATTTCTCTAGACTTTGATTTTGCCAGCGTACTTTGAGCATGTAAGGAAGTAGGGAAAGATGATAAGGCAACTGCTGATGTGAGTAAACCTGCTAATACCAACCGACTAAAGATAGGAAATTTGTGATTCATTTGACTTATACCTCCTTTTTTTATATAATATAATCTTAGAGCCAGGATTAGTAAACCCTAAAAATGTATTTGGAGGAAATTTTTATGAATCGTAATTTCGATTACTTAATTACCGTTATATGTAATATAATTATTGCGATAAGTTTGGTTTATGGCGTAGTAAAAATAGATGAAATTGTTGATATTTTACGTGTGATTGCTGAAATGGTGGGTAATAAAGGGTAATGTAAGTAGATGTACAATACACGTAATTAGGACAGATGTTCAGTTACGCAGTGGTTCATTTTGTAGCATCATCTTAAAGGATTGCTAGTGTTCCTAGGGAGTATCCTATTTTGTGGCGAAGATCATCACAGGTGGTCATAATCATGTGTGTTTTCCGGAGGGGAACCAGTTGGTTCGCATCTCCCGTAAGAGGGCTGATTCAGTCCAGGTTCGTCGAGCCTTGGTTTTACCTATCAGAAAATATAGGTGCAGGAAATCTCCTAACTGTATCATCTGTCGAAAGAACATATATACTGACCCCATAAGACCCCAGACAACATGTAAGTTATAATCAAGGAAGGGTCGAAAGGGGTCTTTGTTATGTCGAGAAGAAAATGGACAGCCGAAGAAAAAATGAATATCGTCCTGGAGGGAATGGCTCCTGGCGCAAACATCTCCGAGGTATGCCGCAACCACGGCATTGCCCAAACCCTTTATTATCGTTGGCGTGAAGCATTCCTCCAAGCGGGGCTTTCTGGCCTTTCCGCGGGTCCTTCTACCCGTGAGCAACAGTTGGAGAAAGAGCTTGAGGAGGCAAAGAAACTGCTGGGCGATCAAGCCATGCAGATCGAGATCCTCCGAAAAAAGACGAACTGGGGTCGGAAGTAGGAAGTCGTCAGTTGGTTCAGGCTCTCCATCGTGAAGGGCATCCGATCCCGCGCATTGCTTCTGCCCTTCAACTGAATCGAACGTATTGCTACGCTCTGCTCAAGCCCTTGCGGACACAAAAGCGCCAACGTCCTGATGAAGCCGAAATCAAAGCCGAGATACGCCAGTTGTGCACAGAGCACCCGACCAACGGCTATCGTCGCATCCGGGTGTGGATGAAGAAAAAATACCAGCGTGTCATCAATCATAAGCGTGTCTACCGGATCATGAAAGAACGGAATCTGTTGGTCGCCACCAAGGCATACGCCGCACGGCGTAAAAAAGAGAAAGGTAAGATCCCCGTCGAACGGTCCAACCAACATTTTCAAACAGATATGACCAAGGTGTGGTGCGGGAAAGACGGATGGGGATACCTCTTTGCGGTGATTGATGCCTATGATCGAGAGATTGTTGGCTACAGCTTTTCTCGCTTCTGCCGGACGGATGAGCTGCTGCAAGCAGTGAACATGGCCATTGATTATCGGTTTCCAACGGGGGTCAGGGGGCAAGGGTTACGTATTCGCAGTGATAACGGTTGCCAGATGACCAGCAAACGCTATGTACAAGCTCTCAAGGATGCAGGGATCACACAGGAACGAACGGGCTACAACAATCCCGATGCAGACGCTTACATCGAGAGATGGTTTCGTACGCTCAAAGAAGAAACGGTTTGGATGCAAGAATACCAGTCTTTTTCCGAGGCGAAACAAGACATTGAGGAATACATCCGATTCTATAATGAGGAGCGTCCACACTCTGCTTTGCGGTACCAATCACCGACCGAGTTTCGGAAGTCGCAGATGGCTCATGCTGCATAACGATGCTTTTTCCGACCTATCCGAGACAGAGGGTGATCTGCGATATGGGTCAAGTGCCTTCCTTGACGCATATCGCAGATCATCCTACGATTCAGGTGGTCGGAAAACGTTCTAACGTAAAACAGCAAAAATTTGTCTGGACTTTTGGGGGGCATTACG